>CAIWCQ010000253.1 GCA_903911165.1 uncultured Actinomycetes bacterium
ATCAACGACAAGCGCGGGCAGGCCTATCCGCTGATGAGCCGGATGGTCGAACTCGGCTGGATCTGCGTGCCGATCAATTACAGCCGCAGCCCTCGGTCGGCGTGGCCGGCCCACATCACCGATGTCAAGCGGGCGATCGCCTGGGTTCGCGCCAACATCGCCGACTACGGCGGCGACCCGGACTTCATCGCCATCACCGGAGGCTCCGCTGGCGGCCACCTGACCTCACTTGCCGCTCTGACGTCCGGCGATGACCGCCTGCAGCCGGGTTTTGAAGACGCCGACACCAGCGTGCAGGCGGCCGTGCCCTACTACGGGGTCTACGACTTGACCGAGTTCGAGTCCATGCACGAGTTGATGCGGCCGCTCCTGGAACACCTGGTGATGCAGGCCCGATTCGACGAGAACCGGCAGTTGTTCACCGACGCCTCGCCGATTTCCCGGGTACACCGCAATGCGCCCCCGTTTTTCGTCCTGCACGGCGAGAACGATGACGTGGTGCCGAATTCACAGGCTCGGGCGTTCACCGGAGCGCTGCGCGACGCGGGTGCCCGCACGGTGTCCTATGCCGAGATCCCCAACGCTCACCACGCCTTCGACGCCATCGGCACCCTGCGGTGTCAGGTGACAGCGGAGGCGGTCGCCAGTTTCCTTGGAATCGTCTACGGGCGTCATATCGCGGCGCGCGGCAGGCGCCGGAGGACGGCCCGCACGGCGGGGTGAGCCGCAACGGGTCGGATATTCGACTCCGCAGGCGCTTCAGTCGGACTAGCCTGGTGAAACGACGATTACGTCGAACCACAGGGGGTCCGGACCGATGAGGAGGCGTCGATGAGCGGGCCTGCGGACGCCACCGGCCCGTCATCGCAACTCGGCGCCTTCGATCTGCTGATGCATCGCGGCGAAGCGAACCCGAGGACGCGATCCGGCATCATGGCACTTGAAATCCTCGAGTCGACCCCGGATTGGGAGCGACTTCGCACGCGATTCGACAACGCCTCCCGCAAGGTGCCGCGACTGCGCCAGAAAGTCGTTATGCCGACGCTGCCGACGGGTCCGGCCCGCTGGGTTATCGATCCCGATTTCAACCTCGACTTTCATGTTCGTCGGGTGCGGGTGCCCGAGCCGGGCACACTTCGCGAGGTTCTCGACCTTGCCGAGGTGATGCTGCAGTCGCCGCTGGACATCTCCCGGCCGCTGTGGACGGCCACCCTCGTCGAGGGCCTCAAGGGCGGTAGGGCGGCCACCCTGCTGCATCTGAGCCATGCCGTCACCGATGGCGTCGGTGCGGCCACCATGTTCGCCGAGATCTACGACCTCGAGCGCGATCCGCCGACCAAACCCCCGCCGCCGATGCCGGTACCCCAGGACATCAGCCCCAACGACCTGATGCGCGAAGGCCTCAACTCCCTCCCCGGAGTGCTCGTCGGTGGATTCGTCGAGACCGTCTCCGGCGGACTCGGCCTGTTCGGGCGAATGGCCCGCAGTCCGGGTTCGGCATTGATCGGTGCGATCGACTACGCACGCTCCGGGCGCCGGATGGTGCGCCGGGCCGCCGAGCCATCGCCGCTGTTGCGCCGCCGCAGCCTGTCCACCCGCACCGAGGCCATTGAGATGACGCTGCGCGACCTACACCGGGCCGCGAAGGCCGCGGAGGGCTCCATTAATGACGCCTACCTGGCCGGGTTGTGTGGTGCGCTGAGGCTCTACCACGAGGCACTCGGTGTCCCGATCAACTCACTCCCGATGGCGGTGCCGGTCAACCTGCGCGCGGAGGCCGATCCCGCCGGCGGTAATCGCTTCGCCGGGGTGAATCTGGCCGCCCCGATCGGTGTGGCCGACCCGGCGGTTCGCATCCAGAAGATTCGCAAGCAGATGATCCAGCGCCGCGAAGAAGCGGCGATCGACATGATCGGGGCCGTCGCGCCACTGCTCGCGCTGCTGCCAGACGCTGCGCTCGAGGCGGTGAGCGGCTCCCTGGTGGCCTCGGACGTCCAGGCCAGTAACGTTCCCAACTATCCCGGTGACACCTATATTGCTGGTGCGAAAGTGTTGCGGCAGTACGGAATCGGCCCGCTGCCCGGTGTCGCGATGATGGCGGTGCTGATCTCGCGAGGCGGCTTTGCGACCATCACCGCGCGCTACGACCGCGCTGCAATCGCTCACCCTGAGCTTTTTGCGCAATGCCTGAGGCAGGGTTTCGACGAGGTGCTGGCCCTAGCCGCGGACCCACGACCGCAGGTGGTTCCCGCATCGTTCCCCGACCATGAGGAGCGAGGCGTCAAATCGATGAACGGATCGGTGGCCTATTCATGAGCAGCGGCAACTCTTCCCGAAAAGCCAGACTCCCCGGCTCGGTGGCCGAAGTGATGGCCAGCCCGTCCGGGCCCAAGATCGGTGCATTCTTCGACCTCGACGGCACGCTGGTCGCGGGGTTCACCGCCGTCATCCTCACCCGGGAGCGGTTCCGCAGCCGCGACATGGGCGTCGGGGAATTGATCAGCCTGATCGCCACCGGCCTCGAACATCAGTTGGGGCGATTGGAGTTTGAGCAACTCATCGGCCGGGCCACCGAGGCCCTGCGTGGCCGCTCGCTATCGGACCTCCAGCAGATTGGTGAACGCCTTTTCGCCGAGAAGATCGAGAAGCGCATCTACCCGGAGATGCGCGACCTGGTCCAGGCCCACATGGCACGCGGCCACACGGTGGCGCTCAGTTCGTCGGCCCTGACTATTCAGGTGGAACCCGTTGCACGGTATCTAGGAATCCCCGACATTCTGACTAACCGGTTCGAGGTTGACGACGACGGCACGCTCACCGGCAAGGTGGTGCGTCCGATCCTCTGGGGTCCGGGCAAGGCCGACGCCGTTCAGCAATTCGCCGCGGCGCACGACATTGAACTCCAAGACAGTTACTTCTACGCCGACGGCAACGAGGACGTGGCGCTGATGTATCTGGTCGGCAACCCTCGACCGACCAACCCCGGGGACAAAATGGCGGAGGTGGCGCGCAAACGCGGCTGGCCGATCCTGGAGTTTTCCAGCCGGGGCAGTGGCGGACTGATGGGGCAGGTTCGGACCCTGCTTGGCGTGGGATCGGCGGTGCCGGCCGCATACTCGGCCGTCGGCTGGGGCCTGCTGACCCGCAGTCGTCGTCGTGGAATCAACGTTTTCACCACCGCCTTTCCGCAACTTCTCCTGGCTGCCAACGGCGTGTCCCTGAAAGTGCTGGGCCAGGAGAACCTCACCAAGAAGCGGCCGGCGGTGTTCATCTTCAACCACCGCAACAACTTCGATCCGGTGATCGTCGCCGCGTTGGTCAAGGACAACTGGACCGGCATAGGCAAGAAGGAACTTGAGAGTGATCCCATTGTCGGCACTCTGGGCAAGCTGCTGGACACCGTGTTCATCGACCGGGAGGATCCCAAAGCGGCCGTCGAGTCGCTTCGGCAGGCGGAAGATCTTGCTAAAAAGGGCCTCTCGGTCGTCATCGCGCCGGAGGGCACGCGACTCGACACCCGGTCGGTAGGCCCCTTCAAGAAGGGGCCGTTCCGGCTCGCAATGTCGGCCGGTGTACCAATCGTGCCGATCGTCATTCGCAACGCCGAGGTGATCTCCGCGCGCGATTCTTCGACCCTGCACCCGGGAACAGTCGATGTCGTTGTCTACCCGCCGATTTCGCTCGACGACTGGACCCTCGATGACTTGCCCGAGCGGATTGCCGAGGTCCGCCAGATTTTTGTCGACACCCTCAAGGACTGGCCGGTCGGCGAGCTGCCCGCGGTGAGTCTGTACTCGTCTCGCCCACCTGCTAAGAAGTCACCTGCCAAGAGGGCGCCGGCCAAGAAGGCGCCTGCCAAGAAGGCGCCCGCTAAGAAGGTGCCTGCCAAGAAGGTGCCTGCCAAGAAGGTGCCTGCCAAGAAGGTGTCCCCAGTGAAGGTGCCCGCCAAAAAGGTGCCCCCCCAAAAGGTGTCCCCCCAAAAGGTGTCCCCAGTGAAGGTGTCCGCCAAGAAGGCGGCGCCCGAAATGCCCCGAGTGAAGGGCCGCAAATGAACGCTTCCGGCTACCCCAACGCTTCTGGTTACCCCATGGACTTCAGCACTACCGACGACGCGTTGGTGCTGGCGTCGGTGTCGTCGAAGGCGGAGTCAAACCTCCTCGACGAGTGGTTGCGGACACAGCGTCGCGCTCATCCCGACGCCAGGGTCGAGGTACTTCGACTGCCGCACGAGGGTCCGCCGCCTCAGCTCATCGCCAGGCTCATCGATGAACTTGAGGCCGGCGAAGATCGCAGCGTGGTGCCGGTGCGGGTGTTCTGGGTTCCCGGCGGGCTGCCAACCCGCGTCAAGCTGGTGGGCCTGATCTCCGGCCGAGACACCTATCGGCCGCCGGAGGCATTGCAGCGCGCGATCCTGCGCAAGAATCCCTCCCGGGCTCGCGTCGTCGCCGGTGAGCCGGCCAAGGTCTCGGAGTTGCGTCAGCAGTGGCGCGAGAAGACCGTCGGCGGCACCCCCGCGGACTTCGCGCGATTCGTCCTGCGGCGCGCGACCCTGGCGATCGAGCGCATCGAATTGGGTTTACTCGGGCCGGAATACAAATCCCCACGACTGATGACCGATGAGTTGCTGGCGTCCTCGCGGTTCATGGCGGGCATCGAGGGCATTCCCGGGGCAAGCCCCGAAAAGGCCCAGGCGATGCTCGACGAACTCGCCACCGGCTGGAGCAGGTTCTCCGTCGATCTGATTCCCAATATCGGCCGAGCCATCTTCAGCAGGGGCTTCGACCCGCGAATCGACTACGACTCGCCCCAGATCGAGTCGATGCGCCGTGCCCTGGATGACCATCCCGCAGTGTTGCTGTGGTCGCATCGGTCCTATCTGGACGGCGTGATCGTTCCGGTGGCGATGCAGGAGAACAAGTTACCTCCGGCGCACACGTTCGCGGGAATCAATCTGTCCTTCGGCTTCATGGGTCCGCTCATGCGCCGATCGGGCGTGATCTTTCTACGGCGAAAACTCGACGACCCGCTGTACAAATACGTTCTGCGTCAGTTTGTCGGCTACATCGTGGAAAAGCGGTTCAACCTCAGCTGGGCGATTGAGGGCACCCGGTCGCGGACCGGAAAGATGTTGCCGCCCAAGCTCGGTCTGCTTTCTTACGTCGCCGGCGCCTACCTTGACGGGCGCAGTGAGGATATTCTTCTGCAGCCGGTGTCGATCAGCTTTGATCAACTCCACGAGACGACCGAGTACGCCGCGTACGCCCGGGGCGGAGAGAAGATTCCCGAGGGTGCGAAGTGGCTTTACAACTTCGTCAAGGCCCAGGGCGAGCGGAACTACGGCAAGATTTACGTGCGTTTCCCGGCCGCGGTGTCGATGCGGGAATACCTCGGTGAGCCGGATGGCACGCTTGCCGAAGATCCAGCCGCAAAGCGGCTTGCGATGCAGAAGATGGCCTTCGAGGTGGCCTGGCGAATCCTGCGGGCGACCCCGATCAACGCCACGGCGCTGGCATCGACGGTCCTGCTGGCCACCCGCGGCCGGGCGTTGACCCTGCAGCAGTTGCATCACACGCTGCAGGACTCCCTGGATCATCTTCAGCGCAAGAAGACCCCGATGACCAACAGTGCGCTTCGGCTGCGCTCCACCGAAGGCGTGCGTGCCGCCGTCGATGCGTTGTCCAGCGGCCATCCGGTCACCCGGGTCGACGGTGGCCACGAACCGGTGTGGCAGATAGCCCCCGAACACGAACTCGAGGCGGCGTTCTACCGAAACTCCCTGATTCACGCGTTCCTGGAGACCTCGATCGTCGAGATGGCCCTGGTGCACGCCGCGCGGGCTGCGGAAGGCGAACGGGTGGATGCATTCTGGGCGCAGGCCATGCGTTTGCGGTCGCTGCTGAAGTTCGATTTTTACTTCGCCGACTCGACGACGTTCCGGGCCAACATCGCCGAGGAACTCGGATGGATCGACGGCTGGGAGTCCCAACTCGACGCCGGTCCCGACGCCGTCGACACCCTGTTGCGGGCCAAGCGGCCGCTGATGGCCAACGCCATGCTGCGGCCGTTCTTCGAGGCGTATGAGATCGTCGCGGATGTGCTCTGTGGCGCACCTGCAGACATCGACGACAAGGAACTGACAACAATGGCCCTTGGCGTTGGGAGCCAGTACTCGGCCCAGGGTTTGGTGAGCAGCGCGGAGAGTGTCTCGGCGTTGCTGTTCGCCACCGGCAGGCAGGTGGCCGCCGACCAGAAACTGCTCGGGTCGTCGGCGATCGGCGCGACGGCCGATCTAGGTGAGCGTCGACGGGCGTTTCTCGCCGAGTTGCGCGACATCATCACCGACATGGACCGGATCTATCAACTCTCGCGCGACCAGTTCTACGCCCGTGAGGCCACGCTGCACTCGGCCCGCTGATTCCGCTGTCCGCTCCACGGGTTTACGCGGTCGGCTCGGTGCTGGCCGCGGTCGCGATGCTCGCCGGTGTGGTCGCCGCCGGGATCGGAGTGCTGGCTCTCGCCGACGCGCTGATCGCGACCGGCCTTCCCGACCCGGGTCCGGTGACGACGCTGGGCCTGCCGTTCACCCGCGCCGTCGGCGAGATCGCCGCTGTGACCGCCGTCGGCGGGACGATGTTCGCGGCCTTCCTCACCCCGCCGCAAGACAACGGCGTGCTCGATGTCGGAAGTTATCGCGCGCTGCGACTGGCCGCCGCGGCGTCCGGTGTCGCGGCGGTGTGCGCGGCACTGATGGTGCCGTTGACCATCTCCGATGTCTCCGGAGAGCCGGTTCGCGAGCATCTGAATCCGATCGAGTTGTGGCGGGTGGCCGGCCTGGTCGACGCGGCCTCGGCATGGCGGTGGACGGCGCTGATCGCCGCTGCCGTCGCAGTGTCGGCGCGCCTGGTGTTGCGGTGGTCCCCGACGCCGATGTTGTTCGCCGGTTCGTTGCTCACCCTGGTGCCGCTGGGACTGACCGGACACTCTGCAACCGGCGGATCGCACGATGTGGCCACCGACAGCCTGCTGATCCACCTGTTCGCCGGCGCACTGTGGGCGGGTGGGTTGCTGGCGCTGCTGGCACACGCGCTGCGCGCAGGTGCGTACTGCGATCTGGCTGCGCGCCGATTCTCGGCCATCGCCCTATGGTGCTTCATCGCCATGGCGGTATCGGGAACCATCAATGCCGGCGTGCGGATCCGCCCTGCGGATCTGTTCTCGACGGCCTACGGCTGGTTGATCGCTGCCAAGGTGGCTGCGCTTGTAGTGCTGGGGCTGATCGGCTGGCGTCACCGCCGCGGCGCCGTGGCGGCGCTGCAGTCCGACCCCGGGGCGCGCGGTGCGCTGATTCGGCTGGCGATGGTCGAGGCGCTTGTCTTTGCGGTGACCTTTGGCATCGCCGTCGGGTTGGGCCGGACTCCGCCGCCGCCGGCCCGGTCCAGTCCGACCGCCGCCGAGGTCGCGCTGGGATACGACTTACCCGGTCCTCCGAACCTGGCGCGGATCATGACCGACTGGCGCTTCGATCTGATATTCGGCAGCGCCGCAATCATTGCGGCGACGATCTACCTCGCCGCGGTAATACGGCTGCGACGGCGCGGCGATCAATGGCCGACCCATCGGACGGTCGCCTGGCTGCTCGGTTGCGCGGTGCTGCTGGGGACTACCTCATCGGGCCTCGGCAGCTACCTGCCGGCGATGTTCAGTGCGCACGTCGCCGGTCATCTGCTGCTGTCGATGCCGGCGGCGATTCTGTTGGTGCTGGGTGCCCCGGCAACACTGGCGCTCAGTGCACTGCCCACCGCGGCAGCCGGCGGACCACCCGGCCCGCGGGAGTGGTTAATGGCGAGCCTGACCGGGCGGGCGGCGCGGCTGTTCACCCATCCGGTGGTTGCCACCGTCGCGTTCGTCGCCGGGTTCTGCTATCTCGGCGGCGTGTTCGACGCCGCCGCCGGTAACCACGGTGCGCAGGTAGCGATGACCGCGGTGTTCCTGCTCGGCGGTTACCTCTTCTTCTGGGTGGTGATTGGCATCGATCCCATACCGCGTGAGGTCTCGCTGGCCGGCCGGGCCGGAATGCTCGCTGCGGCGATCGCGCTACTGGCTCTGAGCGGGGCGCTGCTGATGGAACGGGACGACATCCTTGCCGGGCGGTTCTACCGATCGCTGCAGTTGCCCTGGCACAGCGACGTGCTCGCCGATCAATACAGCGACCTGCTCGCCGATCAACACCGCGGCGCTGCGCTTCTCATGACGGTCGGTGAGGTTCCGTTGGTGGCGGTGCTGTTGGCGTTGCTGATCCGGCGCGCTAAGACGACAGCGATTCGTCCCCAGGCGCCGTTTCATCCACAGCCCTGAGCCGAAGTCGACTTCCGGGCATTCCGACGTCGGTGCCCGCATGCCCAATGGTTGCGTGCCCGATGAAGGCGCACACCGCAAAGGAAGGAAACCTCAATCATGTTCGAAACACCGATGACCATCGTCGGCCAGATCGTCACCGAACCGCGTCGCCGGGTGGTGGCCGGCCAAGAGCTGATCAGCTTTCGGGTGGCCAGCAACTCCCGCCGCCGCACTGGTGAGGGCACCTGGGAGCCGGGGAACTCGCTGTTCGTCACGGTCAACTGCTGGGGACGTCTCGTTACCGGCGTCGGTGCCGGCCTGTACAAAGGGGCCGCGGTGATCGCCGTCGGCACAGTTCACACCAGCGAGTACGAAGACCGTGACGGCGTCAAACGGTCGTCACTGGAGATGCGCGCCACCGCGGTGGGTCCGGATCTCGCCCGGGTGATCGCCCGGATCGCGCAGCCGGGCCAACCGCAGAGCGCCCAGCCTCTGGACGCCCAATCGCAGAACACCCCGCCGGTGGACGCCCCGGGACAGTCCGATCCCGCTGACGGCCAGGTCGACGGCGGCGACGCCCGTGCGGACGCCAGCGGCGTCGAGGACGCCGAGTCGGAGGAATTGGTGCTGGGGGCGCCTGCCTAGGATGGTCGGATGGCTGAATTCATCTACACCATGCGCAAGGTCCGCAAGGCCCACGGCGACAAGGTCATCCTCGATGACGTAACCCTCAGCTTCCTCCCCGGGGCCAAGATCGGCGTCGTCGGGCCCAATGGGGCCGGCAAGTCCAGCGTCCTGCGCATCATGGCCGGTCTCGACCAGGCCAACAACGGCGACGCCTTCTTGGCTCCCGGCGCGACCGTCGGGATCCTGCAGCAGGAACCAGCGCTCAATGAGGAGAAAACCGTCCGCGGCAACGTCGAGGAGGGCCTAGGCGAGATCAAAGTCAAACTCGACCGGTTTAACGAGGTCGCCGAATTGATGGCAACCGATTACACCGATGAGTTGATGGAGGAGATGGGCGGGCTGCAGGAAGAACTCGACCACGCCGACGCGTGGGATATGGATTCCCAGCTTGAGCAGGCTATGGACGCGCTGCGCTGCCCGCCGCCGGACGAACCGGTCACCCATCTGTCCGGGGGTGAGCGCCGCCGGGTGGCGTTGTGCGCTCTGCTGCTGAGCAAGCCGGACCTACTGCTGCTCGACGAGCCGACCAACCATCTCGACGCCGAGAGCGTCCAGTGGCTTGAGCAGCACCTCGCCGACTACAAGGGCGCGATCCTGGCCGTCACCCACGACCGCTACTTCCTGGACAACGTTGCCGAATGGATCCTGGAGATCGATCGCGGGCGGTGCTACCCATACGAGGGCAACTACTCCACCTATCTGGAGAAGAAGGCCGAGCGCCTTGAGGTGACCGGCAAGAAGGACCAGAAGCTGCAGCGGCGGCTCAAGGAGGAGTTGGCCTGGGTGCGCTCTGGCGCCAAGGCCCGACAGGCCAAAAACAAGGCCCGCCTGCAGCGCTACGAGGAAATGGCGATCGAGGCCGAGAAGACCCGCAAGCTGGACTTTGAGGAGATCCAGATCCCTACCGGTCCGCGGCTGGGAAGCATCGTTGTCGAGGTCGAGCACCTCGACAAGGGCTACGACGGGCGGGTGCTGATCAAGGACCTGTCGTTTACGTTGCCCCGCAACGGCATCGTCGGCGTCATCGGACCCAACGGCGTCGGCAAGACCACTCTGTTCAAGACCATCGTCGGTCTGGAGAAGCCCGACAGCGGTACCGTCCGGGTCGGCGACACAGTCAAACTCAGCTACGTGGATCAGAACCGCGGCGGCATCGACCCCAAGAAGAACGTTTGGCAGGTCGTCTCCGACGGCCTGGACTACATCGAGGTCGGCCAGAACGAGATCCCCTCCCGGGCTTACGTCTCGGCGTTCGGCTTCAAGGGCGCCGACCAGCAGAAACCGGCCGGAGTGCTTTCCGGCGGGGAACGGAACCGGCTCAACCTCGCCCTGACCCTCAAAGAGGGCGGCAACCTGCTGTTGCTCGACGAGCCCACCAACGATCTCGACGTCGAGACCCTCGGCTCGCTGGAGAACGCGCTGGAGAAGTTTCCCGGCTGCGCGGTGGTGATCTCCCACGATCGTTGGTTCCTGGACCGCACCTGCACCCACATCCTGGCCTGGGAGGGCGACGCGGCGAACGAGGCCACGTGGTTCTGGTTCGAGGGCAACTTCGGGTCGTATGAGGAGAACAAGCTCGAAAGACTTGGGGCAGAGGCGGCTCGTCCGCACAGAGTCACCCACCGTCGCCTCACGCGCGACTAGTGTCAGCCTGCGTACCAGCATTGGTACGTACGCTCACCACAGGAGTGCCCAGAGTATGACTGTTGACCGCACGGTCGCAGAGGCTTATGCGGCCACCTACCGGGGTTCCGGCCCCGAGACCGTCGCCGGGATGTCGGCCGCGGTAATCGACGCGCATCGGGAACTCGCCCACCGCCGCCGGGTCGGGGAGACCCTGGTCGCGGTGACCCCGGCTGCCGACCGCGCCGGCCCGGCACTGCAGATCGTCACCGACCAGGCAGCGATGCTGATCGACTCGGTCACGGTGCTGCTGCACCGCCTCGGCGTCGCCTACGTCGCGCTGATGAATCCGGTCATGCGGGTTCGCCGGGATGCCGAGGGCGTGCTGCTCGATGTCCAGGCCGGTGAAGGGGCCGAACCACCCGCGGAGTCCGGTGTCCTCGACGAGTCCTGGATCCACATTCAAATGTCGGAATCGGTCAACCGCCGCGCGTTGGCCGAAGCCGTGCGCCTGCTGCCCATGGTGATTTCCGATGCCCGACAGGTGGCTCTGGATTCGGCCGGCCTGGCCAACGCGCTGGCGGATCTTGCCCGCGATGTTGCCGCCGATGACGCCACCCGCTTCGTAGGTCCCGATCGGGGCGACACCGCTGAACTGCTTCGTTGGCTGGGCGATGGCCACTTCGTGGTTCTCGGGGCGTTGCGCTGCACGGTCGCCGACGGGAATGCGGTTGCCGACGAGTCGAGCCGGTCGGGGGTCGCGCGGCTGCGCACCGAGGTGTTGCCCGAACTCAGCAGGCCTGGCGAGCTCCTGGTTCTGGCGCAGGCCACGATGCCCAGCTTCCTGCGTTACGGCGCCTATCCCTACATCGTGGCGGTGCGGGAGTCCCCGGATGTCGAGCACCGGTTTGTCGGTCTGTTCACCAGTGCGGCGATGAATGCCAATGTGCTTGATATTCCGCTGATCTCGCGGCGCGTGAAAGAAGCGCTGGCGATGTCAGCCGATGATCCAAGCCGCCCCGGACAACTGATGCTGGACATCATCCAAAC
>CAIWCQ010000254.1 GCA_903911165.1 uncultured Actinomycetes bacterium
ACTCGGCCCCAACGGCGCGGGCAAGACCTCTTTGATGCTGCATCTCAATGGTGTGCTCACGGCATCGTCGGGCACTCTGGAAATCGGCGGAATTCCGGTCGTGCGCCGCAACTTCCGCGAAATCAGGCAACGTGTGGGACTGGTCTTCTCCGATCCCGATGATCAGTTGTTCATGACGACGGTCGCCCAAGACGTGGCCTTCGGGCCGGCGAATTTTGGTGTTCGCGGCCAGGATCTCACCGACCGGGTTAGCGCCGCGCTGCAGGCGATGTCGCTGACCGAGCACGCCGACCGCAGCCCCGCACACCTGTCCGCCGGACAGCGTCGCCGCGCGGCGCTGGCCACCGTGCTTGCCTGCCAACCGGAAGTTCTGGTCCTCGACGAGCCGTCGGCCAACCTTGATCCGGTAGCCCGCCGTGAACTCGCCGAGACTCTGCTGGCGCTCGACTCGACCCTGCTGATCGTGACGCACGATCTGCCCTATGCCGCCCAGCTCTGCGACCGCGCCGTGGTGATGAACGACGGCGTCATCGTCGCCGACGCCGACATCGGCTCGGTTCTCGCCGACGCCGAACTGCTGGAGCGTAATCGTCTCGAACTGCCCTGGGGATTCGCGCTCGCCGATCGGCGGCAGCTCAGAGCGGTTGACCGGCCGTCTTAATGCCGCAGAGTTGGTTCAGCCGATCGAGGGCCAGATCCACTGAGGCCCCGTCGGCGGGAACGTAGGTGCGGTCGGTCAGGGCCTGCATCTGTCCACGACGCGCCGCCACGTATTCCCGGGCCGCCGCGGCCACATCGGCGGGCTCGGCGGCGATCTCGGGTTCGAACAGGTCCAGGGCCCTGTCCACCGGGGCGTTCTGGATCCTGATGTAGTTGTCGATATTCGGGGTGTTGAAGTTCCAGCCCGTCGGCAGCGCAGGAATAGCCCGAAGGGTATCCCTCGTCGAGGTCCAAGCCTGGCACGTCGTTCGGGCCCCGGCGGGAGTCCCGTCGCCGGTGAGGATCACCGCCGCCGCGACCAGACCGCCCGCAGCGACGATCGCCGCGCCGATGATCGCCGCCGGCAACCACGCCCTTTTGGTGGGCGGCGGCGGCAACGGCGGAGGCGGCTGCTGCCACTGCATCCCCATCAGGTGATGGTATTCGAGTGGGCGCGGAGGGTTTCGAACCCCCGACCGCTGGTGTGTAAAACCAGAGCTCTACCCCTGAGCTACACGCCCGAGCGCATCAGGACTTCAGCGCCGACAGCGCCTCGGTCCATACCTTCTGATCGCGCGCCTCGCCAGGCTGATTCATCTCGGCGAAGCGGACCACACCGGAACGGTCGATGACGAACGTGCCGCGGTTGGCGAAACCCGCGTCGTCGTTGAATACGCCGTAGGCCTGGGCAACCGCGCCGTGCGGCCAAAAATCCGACAGCACCGGGAACGTGAAGCCGCTCTCGGTGGCCCAGATCTTGTGCGTCGGCGACGGCCCCACTGAGACGGCCAGGGTCGCGGTGTCGTCGTTGTCGTAGTCGGGCAGGTTGTCCCGGACCTCGTCGAGCTCACCCTGGCAGATTCCGGTGAATGCAAGCGGGAAGAACACCAGCAACACGTTCTTCTTACCCCGGAAGTCGCTGAGGGCGACGGGCTGGCCGTCCTGATCTTTGAGGGTGAAGTCCGGCGCCTCGGTACCTACTGCCAGTGTCATGAATGCCTCCCAGCTGCTTTAGATTTCGGTTGTACCAGCCGACTGGCACTCCAGTCGCCCAGATTGGCCGACGAAGTCTGCATCAGCCCGGCGGTGGGCGCAGCTTCGGCGATATCGGCCGGCGGTACATGGTCGGGCTTACCGGTCTTGGGCGTCAACACCCAGATGACGCCGTCCTCGGCCAACGGTGTGATCGCGTCCATCAACCGGTCCACGAGGTCACCGTCACCGTCTCGCCACCACAGCAAAACCACGTCGATGACTTCGTCGGCGTCCTCGTCAAGGAGTTCGCTGCCGCAGATCTCCTCTACCTCGGCCCGGATGTCGTCGTCGGCGTCGGTGTCCCAACCCAACTCCTGGACGATCTGATCGTTTTGGATGCCCAGCCTCTGGGCATAGTTCCGACCGCTGTCACCCGCGGCGACCACCCTCGCGACCTCCCTTGACTCTTGACCGGCTGTGTTTGGCCATATCGTCGCACGCCGGATATCAGTACGTCGCGTCGCAGAGGTCTAACGCCTCGGACCGAGCGTTATTGAGCTCACCGATGATCTCGTTGAACTCCGCCGGTTCCACCTGTGCGCCGATCGCTTCAGCCGCGGCATAGGCCCCATCTGCCCAGGCAGCGAACGCGGTACTGAGTTCCGGCCCCATGACGTCGCTGATGGCGTCGTCCACCTCTGCGGCACTGCGGTACAGCGCGTCCACGGCCGGCCCCTCGGTGGTCTCGAGGTCGCCGCCCTCCTCGTTGAACGCACTGACGTAGGCGTTGACCGCGTCGATGGCGTCGGCACTGGTTGCGGTCAAGGTCTCACAACTGGACCGGAGGGCGGCCGTGGTCATCGAGGCCTGCCGCTCGGATTCCCGGGCACTGCTGCTGGCCGCCGCCTGTGACGAGGACGCCGCAATCGAGGTCCGGTAGGCCGGGGCGTCGACGGCGTCGACCGCCACGTCGCCTCCGGTGACGGAGGTGCACCCGGCCACCACCGCGGTGGCGCCGACGAGCAGTGCCGCGAAGCACCGCCCGCGGAGGGAACCGATCAGCACAGCAGCAGACGTTACCGCCTGACCGGGCCAGTTGGCGCGCAGCGTGAATTTCGGGTGCCGTCTGAATTTCATGTGCCGTGTGGGACCAGTCTGCATCGCGCGTGCCCTTGGTGCGGCACCATGGGACACGCAATCCCCCCAGCGGCTATCGAGGAGCGAAAGTTGACGGCCCAGTTCGAACGCCAAGACCGGAGTCAAAGCTCAGGGAGCCCCGAGAGGGTGCGGGTCATCCGCGAGGGTGTTGCCTCCTATCTGCCCGACATCGATCCGGACGAAACCTCGGAGTGGCTGGAGTCGTTCGACGACCTGCTGGTCCGTTCTGGTCCGGCCCGGGCCCGCTACCTGATGCTGCGACTGCTCGAGCGGGCCGGCGAGCAACGGGTCGCGATCCCGGCACTGACCTCGACCGACTACGTCAACACCATCCCGACGGATTTGGAACCCTGGTTCCCCGGCGACGAAGAGGTCGAACGCCGCTACCGCCGCTGGATCCGGTGGAATGCCGCGATCATGGTGCACCGGGCCCAGCGTCCCGGCGTCGGAGTCGGCGGACACATCTCCACCTACGCCTCGTCTGCTTCGCTCTACGAGGTCGGCTTCAACCACTTCTTCCGCGGTAAATCCCACCCCGGCGGCGGCGATCAGATCTTCATCCAGGGACACGCCTCCCCCGGCATCTACGCCCGCGCGTTTTTAGAAGGCCGTCTCAGTGCCGACCGCCTCGACGGCTTCCGCCAGGAGCACAGCCACCCGGGCGGTGGACTGCCGTCCTACCCGCACCCCCGGTTGATGCCCGACTTCTGGGAGTTCCCGACGGTATCGATGGGCCTGGGCCCGATGAACGCGATCTATCAGGCCCGGTTCAATCACTACCTGCACGATCGCGGAATCAAGGACACCTCGAACCAGCACGTCTGGGCGTTCCTCGGCGATGGCGAGACCGACGAACCGGAGAGCCGCGGACTGGCCCACGTCGCCGCACTGGAGGGCCTGGACAACCTGACCTTCGTGGTGAACTGCAACCTGCAACGCCTCGACGGACCGGTGCGCGGCAACGGCAAGATCGTTCAGGAACTGGAATCCTTCTTTCGGGGTGCCGGCTGGAACGTGATCAAGGTGGTGTGGGGCCGCGAGTGGGACGCCCTGCTGCAGGCCGATGCCGACGGCGCCCTGGTCAATCTGATGAACACCACGCCCGACGGCGACTTCCAGACCTACAAGGCCAACGACGGAGCCTACGTTCGGGAGCACTTCTTCGGCCGTGACCCGCGGACCAAGTCGCTGGTGGCCGACATCAGCGATAGCGAGATCTGGAACCTCAAGCGCGGCGGCCACGACTACCGGAAGGTCTACGGGGCCTACCGGGCTGCGATGGAACACAAGGGGCAGCCCACGGTGATCCTCGCCAAGACGATCAAGGGTTACACCCTGGGTTCGCATTTTCAGGGCCGCAACGCAACCCACCAGATGAAAAAGCTTGCACTGCAAGACCTTAAAGATTTCCGTGACGCGATGAAGATCCCGCTCAGCGACGCCCAACTCGAGGAGAACCCTTACCTCCCGCCCTACTATCATCCGGGCGCGGAGGCGCCGGAGATTCGCTATCTGCTGGACCGGCGCACCGCCCTCGGCGGATTCCTGCCGGAGCGCCGCACCAAGTCCAAGGCGCTGACGCTTCCTCCCCGCGAGATCTATAAGCCGCTCAAGTCCGGGTCGGGAAACCAGGACGTGGCTACCACTATGGCGACGGTCCGGGTATTCAAAGAGTTGTTGCGCGACAGCAACATCGGATCGCGCATCGTGCCGATCATCCCCGACGAGGCCCGCACCTTCGGGATGGACTCGTGGTTTCCGAGCCTGAAGATCTATAACCGAAACGGCCAGCTCTACACAGCGGTGGACGCCCAACTGATGCTCGCCTACACCGAGAGCGAGAAGGGCCAGATCCTGCACGAGGGCATCAACGAGGCGGGCTCGACCGCATCGTTCACCGCCGTCGGGACGTCGTATGCGACGCACGACGAACCAATGATCCCGGTCTACATCTTCTATTCGATGTTCGGATTCCAGCGCACCGGCGACGGCTTCTGGGCCGCGGCCGACCAGATGGCCCGCGGCTTCGTGCTGGGTGCGACCGCCGGGCGCACCACACTGACCGGCGAGGGACTCCAGCACGCCGACGGCCACTCCCTGCTGCTGGCGTCGACCAACCCGGCGGTGGTGGCCTACGATCCGGCATTCGCCTTCGAGATCGCCCACATCGTCGAGAGCGGTTTGAGCCGGATGTTCGGTGAGAACGCGGAGAACGTGTACTTCTACATCACCATCTACAACGAGCCCTACCCGCAACCGGCCGAACCGGAGCACCTCGACGTCGGGAACCTGTTGCGCGGGATGTACCGGTTCCGGGCGGCGACCGAGAAGCGCAGCAGCGCAGCGCAGATCCTGGCCTCCGGCGTCGCCATGCCGGCCGCACTGCGGGCCGCCGACCTACTCGCCGCGCACTGGGATGTGGCGGCCGACGTGTGGTCGGTGACCAGTTGGAACGAATTGCACCGCGACGGACTCGCGATCGAGAAGGCCTTGCTGCGCCATCCGGACCGGGCGGCGGCGGTACCTGTCGTCACCGAGTTGCTGGGCAAGAGCGCGGGTCCGGTGGTGGCGGTGTCGGACTGGATGCGCGCGGTACCCGAGCAGATCCGGCCGTGGGTGCCCAACACCTACGTAACCCTGGGCACCGACGGGTTCGGATTCTCCGACACCCGGCCCGCGGCGCGGCGCTACTTCAACACCGACGCCGAGTCGGTGGTGGTCGCCACACTGGAGGCGCTGGCCCGGGACGGCGAGATCGACCCCTCGGTTGCGATCGCCGCCGCCCGGGAGTACCGGATCGACGACGTGATGGCCGCGCCGGAGCAGACCACGGACCCCGGAGTGGCCTAAACCGGACCCGTCGGCGCGGTGCTTTTGTGGATTACGTCCAAAAAATGGCGTAGGTTTTAGAGATGCCCGACAAGGTGCCGCTTGAGCGCCCGCGCTCGCCGATGGAGCTGCTCGCCGACGTACCGGAGTCGACGCTGCGGCGGCTCAAGCAATACTCCGGCCGGCTGGCGACTCAGGCGGTGCACGCCATGGGAGAACGACTGCCGTTCTTCGCCGAGCTGGAGGCGTCGCAGCGCGCCAGCGTGCAACTGGTCGTTCAGGCCTCGGTGGTCAACTTCGTCGAGTGGATGCGTGACCCCTCCAGCGAGGTGGGCTACACCGCCCAGGCTTTCGAACTGGTGCCCAAGGACATCGCGCGCAGGATCGCGCTCGCCCAGACCGTCGACATGGTCCGCGTCACGATGGAGTTCTTCGAAGAGGTCGTCCCGATGCTGGCGCGCACCGAGGAACAGCTGACGGCACTGACGGTGGGCATTCTGCGTTACAGCCGCGACCTGGCGTTCGCCGCGGCGACCGCCTACGCAGACGCGGCCGAGGCCCGCGGCTCCTGGGACAGCCGGATGGAGGCGAGCGTGGTCGACGCGGTCGTCCGCGGCGACACCGGCCCGGAGCTGCTGTCCCGCGCGGCGGCACTGAACTGGGACACCACCGCGGCCACAACGGTGGTGGTCGGCACGCCGCCGATCGGGCGAGAGGACTCCGCCGGCGAGGCAATCCGGGCGATCGCCTTGCGCCACGATCGCGCGGCGTTGGCCGACGTGCACGGCACCTGGTTGATCGCCATCATCTCCGGCCCGCTTTCCCCGACCGACCGATTCTTCAACGACCTGCTCGCCGCGTTCTCCCCGGAACCGGTGGTGATCGGCCCCACCGCGCCGATGCTCACCGCCGCGTATCACAGCGCAGGGGAGGCGATCTCGGGGATGAACGCCGTCACCGGCTGGACCGGGGCGCCGCGGCCGGTGCAGGCCCGCGAACTGCTGCCCGAGCGCGCCCTGATGGGCGATGCATCCGCGGTGGCCGCCCTGCACGACGAGATCATGCGGCCGCTGGCGGACGCTGGGCCGGTGCTCGCCGAGACGCTCGACGCCTACCTGGACAGTGGCGGCGCCATTGAGGCATGCGCACGGAAACTGTTCGTTCATCCAAACACCGTGCGCTACCGCCTCAAGCGCATCACCGATTTCACCGGCCGGGACCCGACTGTGCCCCGTGACGCCTATATCCTCCGGGTCGCTACCACCGTCGGCCGCCTCGAGTACTCCAATCCGATGCAGTCGGTCTCCAGAAACCGGACGATCACCGATCAGAACAGCGCGGACCGCTGGGTGACCCAGCTCACACCGCCCCTCGTGGGGCCAGGACGTCACCCGGGCGACGAGCCCTAGATCGCAGGTCGATCTCGATCGCGTCGCATACCCGGGGTGATTTGTAGGTATTCCACAAAAACCTAAGACAAGGTTCATAATCCTTTACACCCCGCAAATCGGCAATCACAGTGTTCTCTTAGAGATGTGATTGCGCTTCTCGCCCCCGGACAGGGCTCTCAGACTCCCGGCATGCTCGCCGAATGGCTCAACCTCCCCGGCGCCGGGGATCGTATCGACCGCTGGTCGGCGATAACCGGCCTGGATCTCATTCGACTCGGAACCACCGCGAGCGCCGAGGAGATCACCGATACCGCGATTACCCAGCCACTGGTGGTGGCGACAACGCTGCTGGCCCACGCCGCGCTGGCCGATCGCGGCCTACCGGCGCACGCCGACACCGTTGTTGCCGGGCATTCCGTCGGTGAGATCGCGGCTTACGCCATCGCCGGTGTGATCAGCGGCGATGACGCGGTCAAACTCGCCGCGGTACGCGGTGCCGAGATGGCCAAGGCCTGCGCCGCTGAGGCGACCGGCATGTCCGCTGTTCTCGGCGGGGACGAGCACGACGTGCTGGCCCGACTCGACGCCCTTGATCTGATCCCGGCCAACCGCAACGCCGTCGGGCAGATCGTCGCTGCGGGAACGCTGACAGCGTTGGAGAAACTGGCCGAAGATCCGCCGACGAAGGCCCGGGTGCGCCAGTTGGCCACCGCCGGGGCGTTCCACACCCACTACATGGCGCCGGCAATGGACGGATACGCCGCCGCGGCCGCCGGTATCGTCGCGCACAATCCGACCGTCACGCTGCTGTCCAACTTCGACGGCCGGCCGGTTACCTCCGCGGCCGACGCCATGGACAAGCTCATCGCCCAACTGACTCGCCCGGTGCGCTGGGATCTGTGCAGCGAGACCATCCGCGGACTCGACCCGAGGGCGATCGTCGAGTTCCCGCCGGCCGGCGCTCTGACCGGTATCGCCAAAAGAGAACTTCGGGGCGTCGCGACGCATGCCGTCAAGACACCCGCAGAACTGGACGCACTGGTAGGGCTCTGATCCACCGGCGCCGACTAATGCAGTAACACAACCCACGTTCAATCAACACCAACGTTCGATCAACACCCACGTTCCATCAACAGCAGTACTTATCCATCAATGTTCAATTAGCTCAACAACATACGAAGGGAACCACACCGTGGCCGCCAATCAGGATGAAATCATCGCCGGTCTTGCCGAAATCATCGAAGAGGTGACCGGGATTGAACCGTCCGAGGTCACCATGGAGAAGTCTTTCGTCGATGATCTCGACATCGACTCGCTGTCGATGGTGGAGATCGCGGTGCAGACCGAGGACAAGTACGGCGTGAAGATCCCCGACGAGGATCTGGCCGGTCTGCGCACCGTCGGTGACGTCGTCTCCTACATCCAGAAACTGGAACAGGAGAACCCCGAAGCCGCAGCGGCGCTGCGCGAGAAGTTCGGTTCGGACCAGTGAGCAAGCCTTCCACTGCTAACGGCGGCTTCCCGAATGTCGTGGTGACCGCTGTAGAGGCGACCACGGCACTCGGCGCAGATATCGACAGCACGTGGAAGGCCCTGCTGGCCGGGGAAAGCGGAATCCGGGTCCTCGAGGACGACTTCGTCACCAAGTGGGACCTGCCGGTTCGGATCGGCGGGCATCTTGTTGATCCGATCGACGACCACATGGACCGGCTGGACATGCGACGGATGTCGTACGTCCAGCGGATGTCGAAGTACCTGGGCCGCAAAATGTGGGACTCCATCGGCGCTCCCGAGGTGGATCAGGACCGCCTCGGGGTCGTCATCGGTACCGGGCTGGGTGGCGGCGAGAAGATCGTCGAGACCTATGACGTGATGAATGAGGGCGGCATCCGCAAGGTGTCTCCACTCGCGGTGCAGATGATCATGCCCAACGGTGCGGCGGCGGTCGTCGGACTGGACCTGGGGGCCCGCGCCGGGGTCATCACCCCGGTGTCGGCCTGCTCGTCCGGGTCCGAGGCGATCGCGCACGCGTGGCGCCAGATCGTCATGGGTGATGCCGACATCGTGGTCTGCGGCGGTGTCGAGGGCACGATCGAGGCCTTGCCCATCGCGGCGTTCTCGATGATGCGTGCCATGTCGACCCGCAATGACGATCCCGCGGCTGCGTCCCGGCCGTTCGATAAGGACCGCGACGGGTTCGTCTTCGGCGAGGCCGGAGCATTGATGGTCATCGAGACCGAAGAGCATGCCAAGGCCCGCGGCGCCACACCGCTGGCCCGTCTGCTGGGTGCCGGTATCACCTCGGACGGGTTCCACATGGTGGCCCCGGCGTCGGACGGCCTGCGAGCCGGCCACGCGATTAAGCGGGCGATGGAGTTGGCGGGCTTGTCGCCTGCCGACATCAACCATGTCAACGCCCACGCCACGTCGACATCCATCGGCGACACCGCCGAGGCGAGCGCCATCCGGGTCGCCGGTGTGCAGCACGCCCCGGTCTACGCTCCGAAATCCGCGCTGGGTCACTCCATCGGGGCGGTGGGCGCACTGGAGTCGATCCTCACGGTGCTCACCCTGCGCGACGGCGTGATCCCGCCGACGCTGAACTACCAGACCCCGGACCCGGAGATCGACCTGGATGTCGTCGCGGGCGAGCCGCGCTACGGCGACTATCGCTATGCGATCAACAACTCATTCGGATTCGGCGGTCACAACGTCGCGCTCGCCTTCGGGCGCTACTAAACCGGCGCTCACACGAAGGGACTGACCACACGCAGATGGCGGACTTGACTCAACTGTCGACCGGGAACGGGCTTCCCAATGTCGTGGTCACCGGCATCGCCATGACCACTGCGTTGGCGGTTGACGCCGAGAACACCTGGAAGAAACTCCTCGACGGCCAGAGTGGCATCCGGACCCTCGACGACCCATTCGTCGAGGAGTACGACCTGCCGGTCCGGATCGGCGGGCATCTGCTCGAGGACTTCGAATCGGACCTCGGCCGGGTGGAGAAGCGCCGCCTGTCCTATCTGCAGAAGATGTCGACGGTGCTCGGCCGCCGGGTCTGGCAGAACGCCGGTTCACCCGAGGTCGACACCCGACGGCTGATGGTGTCCATCGGAACCGGCATGGGCTCGTCGGAAGAACTTGTATACGCCTACGACGGCATGCGCACCAAGGGATTTCGGGCCGTCTCGCCCCTGGTCGTGCAGATGTTCATGCCCAACGGACCGGCGGCGGTCGTCGGACTCGACCTAGGAGCTAAAGCGGGGGTGTCGACACCGATCGCGGCCTGCGCGTCGGGGTCGGAGGCGATCGCGCACGCGTGGCGCAACATCGTCTACGGCGAAGCCGATATCGCCGTCTGCGGCGGTGTGGAGACCAAGATCGAGGCCGTTCCGATCGCCGGGTTCGCCCAGATGCGCATTGTGCTGTCCAACACCAACGACGATCCCGCCGGTGCCTGCCGACCGTTCGACAAAGATCGCAACGGCTTCGTCTTCGGCGAGGGCGGCGCGCTGATCGTGATCGAGACCGAGGACCACGCCAAGGCTCGCGGCGCCACCATCCTGGCCCGCATCATGGGCGCTGCGATCACCTCCGACGGGTACCACATCGTCGCGCCCGACCCCAACGGTGAGCAGGCCGGGCATGCGATGACCCGGGCAATCCAACTCGCGGGCCTCACGCCGGCGGACATCGACCACATCAACGCCCACGCGACCGGCACCCAGGTGGGTGATGTCGCGGAGGGCAAGGCGATCAACAACGCGATGCGCGGCCACCGGCCGGCTGTCTATGCACCCAAGTCGGCGCTGGGCCATTCGGTCGGGGCCGTCGGCGCGGTGGAATCCATCCTCACCGCGCTCGCGCTACGTGACGGCGTGATTCCACCCACGCTGAACCTGCGCAACCTCGATCCCGAGATCGACCTGGACGTGGTGTCCGGGGAGCCCCGATCGGGTGACTACCGGTACGCGATCAACAACTCGTTCGGATTCGGTGGCCACAACGTCGCACTCGCCTTCGGGAAGTACTGAAGACGAACAGCGACTCCACCCCATCCGGCGCGCACAAGGAGGTAGAGATGACCATCATGGCCCCTGAGGTGATCGGCGAAACACTCGATCCGCGTGACCCGTTGCTGCGGCTGCGAAACTTCTTCGACGATGGCAGCGTCGAACCTCTGCACGAGCGGGATAAGTCCGGAATCCAGGCCGCCGCCGGCACCGTCAATGGCCTGCGCACCATCGCGTTCTGCACCGATGGCACCGTCATGGGCGGGGCGATGGGTGTCGACGGCTGTCGCCACATCGTCGATGCCTACGACCTCGCGATCGACGAACAGAGTCCGATCGTGGGCATCTGGCACTCCGGCGGCGCTCGACTGGCGGAGGGCGTCAAGGCATTGCACGCGGTGGGCCTCGTTTTCGAGGCAATGATCCGGGCATCCGGCTACATCCCCCAGATCTCGGTGGTGGTCGGCTTCGCCGCCGGCGGCGCTGCCTACGGGCCCGCCCTGACCGACGTCGTCGTGATGGCCCCGGAAGGCCGGGTCTTCGTCACCGGACCCGACGTGGTGCGCAGCGTCACCGGCGAGGACGTCGACATGGCTTCCCTCGGCGGCCCGGACACCCACCACCGCAAGTCCGGGGTGTGCCACATCGTCGCCGACGACGAACCCGATGCCTATGCGCGCGGACGCCGGCTGATCGGATTGTTCTGCCAGCAGGGCATTTTCGACCGCGCCAAGGCCGAGGCCGGCGACGTCGACCTGCACGCCCTGCTCCCCGACTCCGCCCGGCGGGCCTACGACGTGCACCCCCTTGTCGAAGCCCTGCTGGACTCCGATGAGCCGTTCGAGGAGTTCCAGTCCAAGTGGGCCCCGTCGATGGTGGTCGGATTGGGTCGATTGTCGGGCCGGACCGTCGGCGTGCTGGCCAACAATCCCCTGCGACTCGGCGGCTGCCTGAACTCCGAGAGCGCCGAGAAGGCCGCACGTTTCGTGCGACTCTGCGATGCGTTCGGCATACCGCTGGTGGTGATCGTCGACGTGCCGGGCTACCTGCCCGGTGTCGACCAAGAATGGGGTGGCGTGGTGCGCCGCGGCGCAAAACTGCTCCACGCCTTCGGCGAGGCCTCGGTTCCCCGCGTGACACTGGTGACACGAAAGATCTACGGCGGCGCCTACATCGCGATGAACTCCCGCTCACTGGGCGCCACCAAGGTGTTCGCCTGGCCGGACGCCGAGGTCGCAGTGATGGGCGCCAAAGCAGCCGTGGGCATCCTGCACAAGCGCAAACTTGCCGCTGCACCCGATGATGAGCGTGAGGCGCTGCACGAGGAACTGGCCGCCGAGCACGAGCGCATCGCCGGTGGGGTGGACGCCGCGATCGAGATCGGGGTGGTGGACGAGAAGATCGATCCCGCCCATACCCGCAGCAAGCTCACGCAAACGCTGGCCGAGGCCCCGAACCGGCGCGGCCGCCACAAGAACATCCCGCTGTAGCCGGCAGGCCTCACCGGGTGGCGGTAAGGAATTCCGCGGCGGCATCCACCGCATGCGCCCGATCCTCGGCAACGAGTCCGATACGGGTACGCCGATCCAGGATGTCCTCGATGTCGAGCGCGCCCTCGTGGGTTACGGCGAACTCGAACTCCGCGCGCGTCACGTCGATCCCCTCGGCTACCGGCATGGCCGGCCGCTCGCAGCGCGCGGCGGCGATCACATGCCGCGACTCCGCACCGTAGCGTGCCACCAGCGAACGCGGGAGCTCCCCGGTGGTCCGAATGATTCCGCTATTGCGCTGTGCGGAAACGGGATTGGCCGCCGCACCGACCAGTGGAAGATTGCGCGTGCGGCACGGCTGCGCAGCCAGCCCGCGAGCGGCGATCGCCCGATCCAGGACATCCTCGGCCATATAGCGGTATTCGGTCAGCTTGCCACCGACGACACTGAACAGCCCGGAGTCGGACTCCAGCACTGCGTGATCGCGGGACAGGTCCGCAGTACGTCCGCCGCCTTCTCCCGCGATGTCAATGAGCGGCCGCAAACCGGCGTAGGCGCCGGTAACGTCCGCTGTGGTCAGCGCAGTCTGCAACGCGGTGTTGACGACGTCGAGCAGGAAAGCGACTTCGCCCGGGGTCGGTTCCGGCACATCCGGTATCGGACCCGGCGCCTCCTCGTCGGTCAGGCCCAAATAGATCCGGCCCAGTTGCACCGGCAGCGCGAAGACGAATCGGTTGGTCTCCCCCGGAATCGGAATCGTCAGTGCCGCCGTCGGATTGCCGAACGACGCCGCATCGAACACCAGATGAGTACCGCGACTGGGCCGCAGCCGAATCGACGAGTCCACCTCCGCTGCCCACACCCCCGCGGCGTTGATCACCACCCGCGCCGACAGATCCATGGACTCCCCGGTCAACTCGTCGGTGAGGTGCACCGAGTTTCCGGTGGCCGAGGAAACACCCACCCGGGTGAGGATCCGAGCGCCGTGCTGGGCGGCCGTACGCGCCACCGCCACCACCAGTCGAGCGTCGTCGATCAGCTGTCCGTCATAGGCCAGCAGCGCACCGTCGAGCCCATCACGACGCACGGTAGGTGCCATCGCCATCGCCCGCTCGGCGCTGATCCGACTCGGCCGTGGCAGAACCGAGGACCGGGTTCCGGCCATGGCGCGCAACACATCCCCGGCCAGGAACCCGGTTCGCACCAGTGCCCGCTGCGAACGGCTCATCGACGGCAGCAGTGGCACAAGTTGCGGCATCGCTGTGACCAGGTGCGGCGCATTCACCGACATCAGGATGCCGCGCTCGACCGAACTGCGGCGGGCGATGCCGACATTGCCGCTAGCCAGGTAGCGCAGACCGCCGTGGGCCAGCTTCGAACTCCACCGACTGGTGCCGAAGGCCAAATCGTGTTTCTCCACCAGCACGACCGATAGTCCGCGACTGGCGGCGTCGAGTGCGATACCGGTACCGGTGATACCGCCACCGATGACGATGACGTCTATCACTGCGCGATCGCTGAGCGCAGCGAGGTCGGCCCGACGGCGGGCTGCGTTGAGGGCGCTGAGATCACGCATGGGGATCACGCATGGGAGTAACTCACGGGCACAGGTATCCATTCAATGTATGGGCGAGTTCGACGCCAAGGGCATCGGAATCCAGGATAGGTTCGACAATCTGGCCGGACTGGATTGTCGACTGAGCGATCAACAGAACCATGGCTGCCAGCTGCCGGGGATCCGCTCGGCGAACGCTGTTGTGCCGCTGGCCTTGCCGGATCTCCTCGGCAAGAACGTCGATGAGGATCTGCTGACTGGTACCCAACCGGTCGGAAATGTAGACCATCGCCAGTTCCGGTGCCGAGCGCAGGACCGTGCGGATAAGTTCATCGCGTCGCAGCCGGCCCGCCACCGCGGTGATCCGCTGCACCAGGGCGTCGCGGCCCGTCCCACGTATCGGAACCTCGCGCCAGGCCCCGGTGATCCGATCGGTCAGCAACGCGGCCAGGATGGTCGCAGTGTCCGGCCATCGCCGGTACACCGTCGGCCTGCTCACCCCGGCCCGGCGGGCGATCTCCGCCAGCGTCACACGGTGAATGCCGAAGTCGCGTACACAACTGGCCGCGGCGGTCAGTATCCGGTCGCCGACATCCACCGACTCGTCGTTACTGATTAACAACATCTGTAATACTGTAATCCATGGTCGACACTGACACCGGAAATCACCTCCTACCCCCGATGGCGTGGGACGGCTGGGGTGATCCGGAGTTGGCCAAACCGCTCTCGGCCGGTATCCGCTCACTTCTCGCGCAGGCACTGGGCGTGACCGCAACCGAGATCGCCGCACCGGGCATCAGCGAGGTGCAACTGTCCCCCAGCGTGTTGGGGGACAACAACCGCAACGGGCTGGCCGCCATCGTCGGCAACGACTACCTGCGAACCGGCGACCATGACCGCCTCCTACATGCCGGCGGTAAATCAACGCTGGATCTATTGCGGCGCAAACAGATTCAGCAGGAGGCGCCCGACGCGGTGCTCCTGCCAGGCAGCGAAGAGGAGGTCGCTGCCGTCCTCGACTACTGCAGCCGCCACCGTATTGCGGTGGTGCCGTTCGGCGGCGGAACCAGCGTGGTCGGCGGACTGGATCCGGTACGGGACGGATTCGACGCCGTCGTCACGCTGGATCTGCGCCGCTTCGACGCCCTGCACTGGCTCGACGAAATCTCGAGCGAGGCCGAACTCGGCGCCGGGGTCACCGGGCCCGACGCGGAACGACTCCTCGGCGAGCGAGGGTTCTCACTGGGACACTTCCCGCAGAGCTTCCGCTTCGCCAGCATCGGCGGTTTCGCCGCGACCCGGTCCTCCGGTCAGAACTCCGCCGGCTATGGCCGCTTCAACGACATGGTCCGCGGCATGCGGGTCGTCAGCCCGGTGGGAGTTCTGGATATCGGCCGGGCGCCCGCATCCGCCGCCGGACCGGACCTTCGCGAACTTTTCGTCGGATCCGAGGGCGTCTTCGGCATCATCACCCGGGTCCGGGTACGCGTTCATCCGATCCCCGAGAGCGTGCGCTACGAGGCGTGGTCGTTTCCCGACTTCGCCACCGGCGCCGAAGCGCTGCGCACGCTTATCCAGACCGGTACCGGCCCCACCGTGCTTCGGCTGTCCGACGAGGTCGAGACCGGAATCAACCTGGCCACCACTGAGAGCATCGGCGAACAGCGCATCACCGGCGGTTGCCTGGCAATCACACTGTTCGAGGGCAGCCCCGAACACACCCAGAGCCGCCATGACGAAACCCGCACGCTGCTTTTCGCCCGGGGCGGCAGCTCACTGGGCGAGGGCCCCGCAAGGGCTTGGGAGCACGGCCGTTTCAATGCCCCCTATCTGCGCGACGCGTTGCTGTCGGCAGGCGCGTTATGCGAGACCCTGGAGACCGCCACGACATGGTCGAATCTCGGAGTCCTCAAGGCCGCGGTGACCAACGCGTTGACGGCTGCTCTCACCGATAGCGGCGCAGCCGCTCTGGTCATGTGTCACATCTCGCATGTGTACCCATCCGGTGCCTCGCTGTACTTCACCGTCGTGGCCGGACAACGTGGCGATGCCGCCGAGCAGTGGAACACCGCCAAAGCCGCGGCGGCGCAGGCCATCATCGACAACGGCGGCACCATCACCCATCACCACGCGGTCGGCGCGGATCACCGGCCGTGGATGACCGCTGAGATCGGCGATCTCGGTGTGGCGGTGCTGCGCGCGGTCAAGCAGACCCTGGATCCGGCGGGAATCCTCAACCCGGGCAAGCTCATTCCATGACTCGGATCGGCCGCGTCACGCTGCTAACAAACCCGCTGGCGGGCCACGGCAACGCTCCGCACGCGGCCGAGCGCGCCGTCGCCCGTTTCCAGGAGTGTGGCGTCGACGTCACCGAGATCGTCGGCCGCGATCCCGCTCACGCCCGCAATTTGGTCGAGGATGCCGTTGCGCGGGGCACCGACGCCCTCGTCGTGGTCGGCGGTGACGGCGTCATCTCGCTGGCTCTGCAAGCATTGGCGCACAGCGAGATCCCGCTCGGCATCATCCCGGCCGGCACCGGCAACGACCACGCCCGCGAGTACGGCATTCCGGTGGGCGACCCGGCGGCGGCAGTCGACGTGATCATCGCCGGGCATACCGACGTCATCGACCTCGGCCACATTCAGGGTGCCGACGGCACCGGAACCTGGTTCGGCACCATCGCGGCAACCGGTTTCGATTCACTGGTCAGCGACCGCGTCAATCGGATGCGCTGGCCGCACGGCAGGATGCG
>CAIWCQ010000255.1 GCA_903911165.1 uncultured Actinomycetes bacterium
CATCTTTCACCCGAGGTGGTCCGGATGCGCGCAGTAGCGCCGGGCAATACCGAACCGCTTGCCGACCTGATGCCCCGGATGCGCGACGGCGGCGTAGTGGCGGTCAGCGCCTCGGGTGTGCTCGGCGATCCGACAACGGCGACGCCGGCGGCGGGGGAGAGGATCTTCGCGTCCATGGTCTCCGATTGCGCGGCACAGGTTGGGCGGTGGCAGCCGGGTGCAAACGGGCTACTGGCATGAGCGATGTGCTGATCGTCGGCGCGGGCAGCGCCGGAAGCGTTCTGGCCGAAGAACTCACCACCGATCCGGATTGCCGGGTGACGGTGATCGAGGCCGGTCCGGCACTGACTGACCCGGCAGTCCGCGCGCTGACCGACGACGCGACGGCGCTGCCGATCGAGGCGGGCAGTCCGGTCGCCGTCAGGTATCGCACCACTTTGACCGAGGATCCGGTGCGCGACGCCGACGTCGTGCGCGGCGCCTGCCTTGGTGGCTCGGGAGCGGTCAACGGCGGCTACTTCTGCCGTGCGCTGCCCGCCGACTTCGACGGTCCCGCGATACCGGGGTGGTCGTGGGCACAGGTCGATGAGCACTACCGGGCCATCGAGACCGACCTCGACTTTCCGGACCCGCGCGGCGGTGGGCCGATCGTGATCAGCCGAGTGGCTGCGATGCGCGGTCCCACCGCGGCTTTCGTCACCGCCGCCGGGGCGGCAGGTTTGCCGTGGCTGCCCAACCTGAACGCCGAACCGGTCGGCGACAACGCTCCGCCCGGCGTTGGTGCGGTGCCCCTGAACGTCGTCGCCGGAAAGCGGAACGGACCGGGGACGGCCTTTCTGCAACCCGCGCTGGATCGCCCCAACCTTCGCGTGCTCACCGGGGTTCGCGTCACCCGGTTGGTGGTCGTCGCGGGCCGGGTGGTGGGGGTGGCGGGAATCGGACCGGACGGGCCGATCTCGCTGGACGCCGACCGGGTGGTGCTGTCGGCCGGTGCCATCGAGTCGGCGCATCTGTTGATGCTGTCCGGGATCGGGCCGTCGGCGAGACTGCGGGAACTCGGTATCCCGGTGGTGTCCGATCTTCCGGTGGGACAGCGGTGTTGGGATCATCCGGAATGGGTGATGCCCACCGATTGGATCCCCGCGTTGCGGCGGCCGGTGCTGGAGGTGGTGCTGCTCGCCGACGACATCGAGGTACGTCCCTATACGACTGGGTTCGGATCGCCGACGGCGAGCATCGGGGTCGGATTGATGCGACCACGTGCCCACGGCCGGGTCTCGTTGACCTCGGCCGATCCACTGGTTCCCCCCCGCATCGAACACCGCTACGACAGCGAGCCGGCCGATATCGCCGCCCTGCAGGCAGGCTGTGATCGCCTAGCCCACATCGTCGGTGGCACAACGGAACTGGGCGAGCCGGCGTGGTCCACCAGCCAGCACCTGTGCGGCACTGCACCGATGGGAATCGACGGCGATGGGTGGGCCGTCGTGGACCCGCAGTGCCGGGTGCTGGGAGTGCCGGGCCTGTGGGTCGTCGACGGCTCGGTGCTGCCGCGCATACCCGGCCGCGGCCCACACGCCACCATCGCGATGATCGGACACCGCGCGGCGGAGTTTGTGCGCTGACTGCCTCGCGAGGGTGCGCAAACCGCACGCCCCGGGCGGCGTGTCGGCGGACCGACGCGCACGCTCGCGGTGGGGAAGGGCGGCGAACCTACTTCAGCGTGACCCGGATCGGCAGGTGCTTGAGGCCGCCGACGAAGGTGGTCGCCACGAGTTCGGGCTCACCGGCAAGTTCGATCGAGGAGATCCGCGGTATCAGTTCGGTGAAGAAACTGTTCATCTCCATGCGGGCCAGTGCGGCGCCCAGGCAGAAGTGCACGCCGTAGCCGAAGGACAGGTGCTTGTTGGGATCGCGACCGACGTCGAAGCGCATCGGATCGGTGAAGACGTCCTCGTCGCGGTTGGCCGACACGTAGGACAGCAGCACCGACTCGCCCTTCTTGATCGGCACCCCGCGCACCTCGGTGTCCTGCTGTGCGGTGCGCATGAACTCCTTGACCGGCACCACCCAGCGGATCATCTCCTCCACGGCGGTGCCCATCAGAGTCATATCGCCCTGGAGCCGGGCGAGTTGGTCGGGGTGCTCC
>CAIWCQ010000256.1 GCA_903911165.1 uncultured Actinomycetes bacterium
CCGGCGGAAGCCGTCCTCGTCGAGAATGGGCACGCCCAACTCGACGGCCTTGTCGTGCTTGGAGCCCGGGGCGTCACCGGCCACCACGAACGATGTCTTCTTCGACACCGACCCGGCCGCCTTGCCGCCGCGAATGATGATGGCCTCCCTGGCCTCATCGCGGGAGAACCCGGTCAGCGAGCCGGTCACCACGATGGTCAGCCCGGCCAACGTTGGGGTGATATCGGCATCGCGCTCATCGGCCATCCGCACACCGGCCGCGCGCCACTTGTCGACGATCGCGCGGTGCCAGTCCACGTCGAACCACTCCCGCAGCGCCGCGGCGATAGTGGATCCGACGCCCTCGACGTCGGCCAACTGCTCCTCGTCGGCGGCCATGATCGCCTCCAGGCTGCCGAACGCCGTTGCCAGCGCACGCGCCGCCGTCGGACCGACGTGGCGGATGGACAGCGCCACCAGAATCCGCCACAGTGGGCGGTCCTTGGCCTGCTGCAGGTTCGTGAGCAGACGTGCGCCATTGGCCGAGAGAACGCCCTTATTGGTCTTGAAGAACTCACAGCGCAGCAGATCGTCCTCGGTGAGGGTGAACAGATCGCCTTCGTCTTCAATGATCTGCGCACCCAGCAGCGCGGTCGCCGCCTCGTAGCCCAGGCCCTCGATGTCCAACCCACCGCGGCCGGCGAGGTGAAACACCCTCTCCCGCAGTTGCGCCGGGCACGATCGGGAGTTCGGGCACCTAATGTCGACATCACCCTCCTTGGCCGGGGCGAGCAGCGTCCCGCACTCCGGACAGTGGGTCGGCATGACGAACTCACGCTCGGTGCCGTCACGCAGGTCAACGACCGGGCCGAGCACCTCGGGGATCACATCACCGGCCTTGCGGATCATCACCGTGTCGCCGATCAGCACACCCTTGCGTTTGACCTCGGAGGCGTTGTGCAGTGTCGCCATGCTCACCGTGGATCCGGCGATGCGCACCGGAGTCATGAACGCGAACGGGGTGACGCGTCCGGTGCGGCCGACGTTGACCTTGATATCGACCAGCCTGGTCTGGGCCTCCTCGGGCGGGTACTTGTACGCCACCGCCCACCGGGGCGTCCGCGAGGTCGCGCCCAGGCGCCGCTGCTGGGCGAAGTCGTCGACCTTGACCACCACGCCGTCGATCTCGTGTTCGATCTGATGGCGGCGTTGGCCCCAGAACTCGATGCGCTCTTCCACCGCGGCCAGTCCCGCCACCCGGGTCGTATGACCCGAGACCGGCAACCCCCAAGCCTTCATTGCCAGATACGCGTCGTGCAACGTGGCAGGGGCGAAGCCCCCGGAGTACTCGGTATAGCCCAGTCCGTGGCAGATCATCCGAAGTGGGCGCCGTGCGGTGATGGCCGGGTTCTTCTGTCGCAGCGACCCGGCGGCGCTATTGCGGGGATTAGCGAACGGCGCCTTGCCGTCCTCGACCAGGCTGGCATTGAGGGTCGCGAAATCGGCGAGCATGAAGAAGACCTCGCCACGGACCTCCAGCACTGTTGGGATCGGGAATTCCTCTGTCCCGGTTAGCTTCTCGGGGATATCACCAATGGTGCGGGCATTGAGGGTGACGTCCTCGCCAACGCGGCCGTCGCCACGGGTCGCGGCGCGTTCCAGTCGACCGTCGCGGTAGACCAAAGCGATCGCCACCCCGTCGACCTTCAGTTCGCAGAGATAATGCGGGTCGGGACCGAGTTCGGCCTGGACCCGGACCGACCACGCCGCCAACTCGTCGGTGTCGAACACGTCATCGAGGCTGAGCATTCGTTCGAGATGTTCGGCGGCGGTGAACTCGGTGGCGAAGCCGGCTCCGCCGACCAGTTGGGTGGGCGAGTCCGCCACCCGCAGTTCCGGATAGCGCTCCTCAAGCGCGACGAGTTCATGGAACAGCGTGTCGAACTCGGCATCAGAGACGATCGGCGCGTCTTTGATGTAGTACCGGAACTGGTGCTCACGCACCGCCTCGGCGAGTTCTTGCCAGCGTCGGCGGATATCAGGGTCGATCGGATCGATATCCTGATCGTCGGAGGTCACCCCCGCAGGCTACCTAGCTAGCGGCACTCGCTCAGACAGTAGGCTCCAGGCACACGGCCGGCGTCCAGGCGGACAAGAACACAGCCGGCGTCCAGGCGGACAAGAACACAGCCGGCCCAGGAATGGGAGGACCGTGACATGGGAAAGGGCCGCGTCGAGTCCTTCAGTGACGGCGTCCTTGCGGTCGCGATCACCCTGTTGGCTTTCAACCTTCACGCCGGCGTCCGCTCGCAGGTCGCGCTGGCCACCCAGATCCGCGAACAGTGGCCGTCGTTCGCGGCCTACGTACTCAGCTTCTTCATCATCGGCGTGGTCTGGATCAACCATCACTACCTGTTCACTCTCACCAAAACCGTTGACCGACGACTCATGCTCTACAACCTGCTTCTTCTGCTATTCGTCGCCACCATCCCGTATGCGACCGCCACCTACGCCGACTACGTCTTGCTCAGTGGTCCCGACGCACATACCGCGGTGCTGGTCTATGTGTTCGTCATGGAGGGCATGGCAATCAGCCGATTTCTGATCTGCCGCCATATTTTTTCCGCCGGCCTGAATCACTCGCCGGTACCGGAGCAAGAGGTCCGCAAGCTTTTCCGGCGCTACGGCCTCGCAACCGTCGCATTCCCGGTCATCGCCGCCGTCGCCATCGCGATCGACGCACGTCTCGTCCTGGTGCTCAACGCCCTGCTCCTCATGTACTACCTCGGTCCCGGCCTGCGGCCAGTCGAGACCCTGGACCGCTAGCCGCTAGCCCGGTCAAGCCACCACACCACCGCCATGTGCGGCACCGTGAGGGCGAGGAGCAGCCGCAGGATCTCCGCTACCACCGCCGTGGGATCCGAGGCCGTCACCGTGATCCACCCGAGTGCCACCACCGTCGTCAGCGCAGCAATCGAGGGTAGGGCAGCGAGTCGAACCAACCGCAGGACCGCCGCCCGATCTTGGCCGGCGAACACCAGATCGGCGCAACCCGGTTCGACGGTGAGCATGCGCGCGCAGTGCCGGATAGCGTGCCAGCCACCAAACCACACGGCGAATGCGAGCAAGGGCGGCGCAAGCATGCCAAGGGCGCCGACCAGTGCGACATCGAAAGCGACCAGTCGGTGACCCGATCGCAGCGACGCGATGATCGCAACCACAGCCGCAACCACCCAAATCCCTGCCAGCGACATCTCAAAGGATCGCCCGCCGATCAGCGGCGCGAGATCCGGTGAGATGGCCGCCGCCACGCCGGTGAGTTGATCGCCGGATCGAGCCAGCGGCAGCAGCAGCGCCCCACAACCGGCAATCGCGATCGCAACCGCGGTCACTCCCCGCGGTCGCCACCCGCTCAACTGGCGCTCAACCTCGAGCTCACCCAATCCGAAGTGCACCGCGCTCAGTGCCACGACCGCGATCAGCGCGGGCAACCCAACCCACTTCAACAGCGCCCAGGCCACGGCCGCCACGACGGCGTACACCACACCGATCAACCAGAGCGATCGGCCGCCGGATAACCGCCCGGCCAGCACGTGGTCGGCCGCCCCGTGCGGCACGCCGGCCAGGAAACCCAGCCCGGCGACAACTAGCGCGACCGGCCCGGTGATCGCGGGCAGCCCCGCGAAGTGCGCGCCCACCACTAGGACCGAGCCAAGTATCAGCCAGCGCGACAGGCGGGCGGCAATCCCGAGCACGTCCGGTGCGGCGACCGCGATTGGGGACTTGCCGCGGGAACCCTGACTCGCGATTCCCGGCATTGCCGGATGGTAACGCCGATCCGCACCATCAGAGCCGATCGCCACCCCCTCTCGCGCAAATTGCGGTGGGTGTCGGCTAGACCGACTCCGGTTCGCTGGCCAGCACCTCGGCGACCTGTTGCGCGAACCCGATCGCCGAGCGGGCCCATCCGTCAGTGGCGCCGGCGAGCCCACAGGCCGGGCTGATTCCGATCCGGTCTCGCAGCACCGCGCGCGCAAAGCCGAGTCGGTCGGTGACGGCGACCGCCGCGGCGGCAAGTTCCTCGACAGCGGGCACACGGTCCGGGGCGAGCGCGGGAACCAGGCCCAGCACCACGCAGCGGCCGGAATCGACAAACTCGCCAATCCCGTCGAGATCGCCGGAAGCCAGGGTGGCCACGTCTACCGATACCGCTTTGATCGTGCTGCGCCGCAGCGCTTTCCACGGAAGCTCTGCGGCGCAACTGTGCAGCAGCACCTCGCCGCCGACTGCGGCCACACATTCGTCGAGAAGACTGATAAATCGGGTCTCATCGACCGGATGCACCGTGCTCAGTGCCGTCACGCCGGTGAGCCGGCCGGCCAGCGCGACCGTCAGCAGCGGTTCGTCGAACTGCACCACCACCGTCGTCGATAGCCGACGGGCCACCTCCGCGCGATGCCGAGAGACTCCCTCAGCCAGGGACGCCGTTAGATCGCGCACCGCCCCGGCATCGGTGATCGCCCGGTGTCCGTTGGCCAACTCCAGTTGAGCGGCCAGCGTGATGGGGCCGGGTGCCTGCACCTTGACCACACGATCGGCACCACCGGCCTTCTCCCAGGCTTCCTCGAGTGCGTCCATGTCTTCGTCGAGCAGGCTGCGCGCTCGCCTCGTCACCGCACCGGGGCGCGCGGCGATCCGGTATCCGCGCGGAACGGTGTCGATCGCGATATCCACCAGGAGCGCCCCGGACCGCCCGATCAGGTCGGCACCCACGCCTCGATCCGGAAGTTCCACCAGGTGCGGGAGTTGATGCAGTTCGCCGATGACGATCTCGGCGGCTTCCCGGGGCGTCGAACCCGGCCACGAGCCCACCCCGGTAGCGGTCGCGAAAAAATTCACCGAGGCGTCGTAACGAGGGTGGCACTTCCGATGACTTCGTCACCTGACGGGTCCGGGCGGTAGAGCACCATCGTCTGCCCTGGCGCGACTCCGCGCAGCGGCTCGCGCAACGCCACCTGCAGCCGCCCTTCGGCAAGTCCCGCGATCGCGCCCACCACGCCACCGTGAGCACGCACCTGGACCTCGCAGTCGACCAAACCCGTTGGTTCAGCGCCCGACGTGAACACCGGCCGCACACCGGTCAACGACCACACGTCAAGCTCGGCGACTCCGCCCACACGCACCGTGTTTGATTCAGCGTCGATCGCGGTGACGTAGCGCGGCTGGCCATCAGGACCGGGCCCGGCGATGCCAAGACCTTTGCGCTGACCCACGGTGAAGCCGTGCACCCCGTCGTGCTGGGCGAGCACCGCTCCTTCGGCATCCACCACCGCGCCGGCCCGAACTCCGATGCGCGCGCCCAGAAATGCCTGGGTGTCTCCGGAGGGAATGAAGCAGATGTCATGACTGTCGGGCTTGTCAGCGACCGCGAGGCCGCGGCTTGCGGCTTCGGCTCGGATCTGCGGCTTGGGTGTGTCCCCGACCGGGAATGCGGAGTGGCGCAACTGTTGTGCGGTCAACACGGCCAGCACATAGGACTGATCCTTGTCAGCGTCGACGGCCCGTCGCAACCGGCCCTCGGACAGTCGGGCGTAATGACCGGTGGCCACCGCGTCAAAGCCCAATGCCAGCGCCTTGGCCGACAGTGCGGAGAATTTGATCCGTTCATTGCACCGCACGCATGGGTTTGGGGTCTCCCCGCGCGCGTAGGATTCAACAAAATCTTCGATGACGTCGCGATCAAAGCGATCGGCGAAATCCCAGACGTAAAAGGGGATCCCGAGAATGTCGGCGACGCGTCGGGCATCGGCGGCGTCCTCCTTGGAGCAACATCCGCGTGACCCGGTCCGCAGCGTACCGGGCTCCGGCGAGAGCGCCAGGTGCACACCGACCACCTCGTGTCCGGCATCGACCATGCGGGCGGCAGCCACCGAGGAGTCCACGCCACCACTCATCGCGGCCAGCACCCTCATCGCGGTCTTTCGCCCATCACGAGCCACCGATGGCGGAGCTGGCCAACGCGGCCTGGCGTGCTCGCGCCACCACCGCGGGCAGCACCCGCAGCACCGCATCCACGTCGTCCTCGGTGCTGGTGTGGCCCAGGGACAACCGCAGTGACCCGCGCGCCCCCCGGGCGTCAGCGCCCATCGCGACCAGCACGTGCGACGGGCGAGCGACTCCGGCCGTGCACGCTGAACCTGTCGAGCACTCGATTCCGTTGGCGTCCAAGAGCATCAGCAGCGAATCTCCCTCACAGCCGCCGAAGGTGAAGTGGGCGTTGCCCGGTAGCCGATCCAGACCGCTAGGGCCGTTGAGTCGTGCATCACCGACGCTGTTCAGAACACCGTCGATGAGTCGATCCCGCAGGCCGCGAAGCCGGGTCGCACTGGCGTCCAGGGACTCGACGGCAATGTCCGCGGCCGTGGCCATCGCGACGGCACCGGCCACGTCGATGGTGCCGGAGCGAACGTCGCGTTCCTGACCGCCGCCGTGCAGTAGTGGGACGCAGGCAACATCGCGGCGCAGCAACAGCGCCCCGACTCCGGTGGGGCCGCCGAATTTGTGGCCGGTGATGCTGAGCGCCGACAGACCGCTGGCCGTGAAGTCGAGTGGAACCTGGCCAATCGCCTGTACGGCGTCGCTGTGCATGGGTACATCGAATTCGGCGGCAATCGCGGCCAACTCGGCGATCTCCATGATGGTGCCGACCTCATTGTTGGCCCACATGATCGAGACCAGCGCGACGTCGTCGTGGTCGCCCAAGGCCTCTCGCAAGGCCGCGGGAGCCACCGAGCCGTCCGGGCCGGCAGGCAGGAACGTCACCGCGGCGTCCTCGTGTTCGGCCAGCCACTCGATCGCATCGAGTACCGCGTGGTGTTCGACGGCGGTGGTGATGATGCGCCGCCGATTCGGGTCGCCATCGCGGCGAGCCCAATAGATGCCCTTGATGGCCAGGTTGTCGCTGTCGGTGCCGCCGGCGGTGAAGATGACCTCCGACGGGCGGGCGCCCAGTCGGGCGGCGAGCACCTCACGCGCCTCTTCGACCCGGCGCCGGGCGGCCCGGCCGGCGGTGTGCAGCGAGGACGCGTTCCCAACCGCCGCCAGGGCGGCCGTCATCGCCTCGATGGCTTTGGGATGCATCGGGGTGGACGCGGCGTGGTCGAGATAGACCGACCGGGTATCGCTCATGGCCCGTTCAGGATACCGGCCAGGTCCGGGCTGCCGGGCCGACCGCGTCGCCGGTTAGGCGCCGACCGCCAGTTCCGGGAGGTGATCGCCGTGTCGGCGGCCGCGCACAGCCATCTCGCAGCGCGCCGCGAGGTCCCGCCTGCCGGACCCGGGCAACTGCAGGGATTGCACCTCGACGCCCACGATCGTGTGCCGGGCACGGGCGATCCGCTTGAGTGACGTCCACAGGGAGTCCTCGCCGAGGAACGCGGTTGCGGTCGAGGTTCGGCCGTCGCGATGGCGATAGGCCAGGCGCAGCGGTTGCACCGGTCGGCCGGTGTCCACAGCCGCCTGGAACATTGCCGGGCGAAACGGCCCGGAATCAGGGCCGCACCACGTGGTGCCTTCGGGGAACGCGACGACGGTGCAGCCGGCGCTCAACCGCTGCGCCACAGCACTGACCACATCGGGCAGCAGTCGCAGACTGCCGCGTTCGATGGGGATGATGTTCATCAGCCGCACGGCAAGGCCCAGGCCCGGCCAGTCGACGAGATCGGCGCGGGCGACGAACGAACCCGGAATCACCGCCCCGATAGCGAAAACATCCAACCACGACACGTGGTTGCTGACCACGAGGACACCCGGCACGTTGCGAATCGGGCTGCCAGACAGCGTGATTCGAACTCCGAGGCAGCGCAACATCATCCGACAATATATTCGCTGAAAATTCCGCCGCCCAGGTAGCGGTAACGCCAACACCAGTAGCGTGGGAAACACCAACAGTGCCAATGCCAGCCGGCGCGCCACTCGGATACCTTCGAGCATCCGGTGACCCGGCAGGTCAAGCCCTGCGCTCACGCAGGTCTGATTACACCGGGTCTTGGGAAGCCATGCGTGCTCGACGGTATTCATCAGGCGCCGACCTGAGCGGCGGCCGATGCAGATCTCAGCCGGTTGAGATAGCGCACATCGGCCTGCCGCTTGCTCAGCAGGGCCGGGAAGTCGCCGACCCCGAACTCGGGATCATGGGCGGGGTCGCCGCAGATCCGGGCTCCCAGTCGCAGGTAGCCGCGCATCAGCGGTGGCAACGCCGGCCGGGCCGGCGGTTCGATCTGGTCCAGACCCAGACCGTCGAGCATCACCGGGCGATAGGGCACGACGATGTGTTCGGGCGGTGCCCAGTGCCGGCTGCGAACGACGTCGCGCACCCCGCGCAGGTCGCTGCCCGGGGCGCCGGTGCCATGCGTGGGCACTGAGACGCAGCCGATGACGTAGTCGTAGCCGCACCGATCCAGATAGGCGAGGATTCCGGACCACATCATCAGCACCACCGCGCCGTTGCGATGGTCACTGCGGACCACCGCGCGGCCCATCTCCACCATTGACGGTCGCAAGGCGTCGAGAGCGCTGACTTCGAACTCGGTGGCGGTGTAGAGACCGCCGGCGGCGATGGCGCCCGACGGCGGCAGCATCCGATAGCAGCCGACGATCGCACCCGAATCGTCATCGCGCACCAGGATGTGGTCGCAGAACGCGTCGAATCGATCGGCGTCTACCCCGGCATCGTTGACGAGTGCGAACCCCGGTTCGGTGGAGAAGACCTCGTAGCGCAATCGTTGGGCGGCATCAATGTGAGCGGAATCGTTGGTCAGAAGCAACGTGTAACGCGGGCCGGCAGAGCGGCGGGTCTCAGTGTGGTCGGGGGCTATGAGTACAGATGCAGTGCTCATAGCGGTCACCGTCGCGGCGCCGTCTATCGAAATACCTACGTACGGGTGTTGTGTCGATGTACAGCGCGTGACGATTCAACTCAAAAGCCCCCGAGACATTCAGCTTTCGGGGGCTTTTGGGGTGGAAAAACTGGCGAAGTTAGCCCTTGCGAGCCTTGACTGCCTCGGCCAACTGCGGTGCCACGGCGAAGAGATCGCCGACAATTCCATAATCGGAGATCTCAAAGATTGGTGCCTCCTCGTCCTTGTTCACCGCGACGATGGTCTTGGACGTCTGCATACCGGCCCGGTGCTGGATCGCTCCGGAGATGCCGAGTGCGACATACAGCTGGGGCGACACCGTCTTGCCGGTCTGGCCCACCTGGAACTGCCCGGGGTAGTAGCCGGAATCGACAGCCGCGCGAGACGCACCGACCGCGCCGCCCATCGAATCGGCGAGTTCCTCGACGACGCTGAACTTCTCGGCACTGCCGACGCCGCGCCCGCCGGCCACCACGATGGCGGCTTCGGTCAGTTCGGGGCGGTCGCCGGCGACCGCGGGCTGGCGCGAGATGACGCGGGTGGCGTTTGCCGCCGCTTCGGGCACCTCTACGTTCACCTGTTCCCCGGCGGCCGCGGCGGGCGCTGCCTCGATCGCACCGGGGCGAACGGTGATCACCGGTGATGCGGTTTCAGACTTCGCCTCGACGGTGAACGCGCCGCCGAAGATCGAATGGATCGCGGTGCCGTCGGGCTTGATCTCGACCACGTCCGCGAGCAGACCGGAGCCGATCCGGGCGGCGAGCAGACCCGCGATCTCCTTGCCGTCAGCGGTGGCAGGCACCAGAACTGCTGCCGGACTTGCTGATTCGACGATCGATTCGAGTACGTCCACGAACGGGGTGATCAGATAGTTGTCCACCACATCGGATTCGGCGACGTAGATCTTGGCGGCACCGGCCGCTTTGAGATCCGCTACCAGTGGTGCCGCGGTGCCGGGGCCACCGATGACCACAGCGGACGGCTCACCGAGCGCGCGCGCGGCGGTGAGGAGTTCAGCGGTGACCTTCTTCACCGAGCCTTCGGAGTGCTCGACGAGCACGAGTACTTCAGCCATTGCGGTTCACAATCTCCTGTCGAAGGGGTACTAGATAGTCGGGGTGCTGGACGATTCGGGTGCTAGATGATCCGGGTGCTAGATGATTTTCTGCGCGACCAGATACTCGGCGATCTTGGTGCCGCCGTCGCCCTCGTCGCTGACCTTCTCGCCGGCGCTCTTGGCGGGCCGCGGCGCCGCCGAGCAGACCTTCGAGTTGGCGTTGAGCAGGCCGACATCCTCGGCGGAGACGCCGATGTCGTCGAGGGTGAGGGTGCGAACCTCTTTCTTCTTGGCAGCCATGATGCCCTTGAAGGACGGGAAGCGCGGCTCGTTGATCTTCTCGTGAACGCTGACGACAGCGGGCAGGGTGGCTTCCAGCGTCTGCTGGCCTTCATCGGTCTCGCGCAGTCCGGTGATCTTGCCGCCCTCGACCGTGAAATCGCGCATATGGGTCAGTTGGGGCACGCCGAGGTTCTGGGCGATGATCGCCGGCACGGTGCCGCCGGTGCCGTCGGTGGCCTGGTTGCCGGTGATCACCAGATCGGCCGGCGGTTCGACCTGTCCAATCGCATGCGCGAGCACCCAGGCGGTCTGCACCATGTCCGAGCCGGCGACCCGGTCGTCGAGCACGTGTACGGCCTCGTCAGCGCCCATCGACAACGCCTTGCGGATCGCCTCGCCGGCCCGTTCGGGCCCCAGCGTCAAGACGACGACCTTGCCGGCCCCGCCCTCGGCTTCTTCCTTCTCCTTGATCAGCAACGCCGCTTCGACGGCGCGTTCGTTGATCTCGTCCAAGACGGCATCGGCGGCGTCGCGATCGAGGGTGAAGTCACCGTCGCTGAGCTTGCGCTCCGACCATGTGTCCGGGACCTGCTTGATCAGAACCACGATGTTGGTCATGGCTAGTCCTCCTGGCGGGTGTAGCACGGCCGGTGGGCCGGGCAATTTGGGTCACATTCGCTGACCACGCCATGTTACCGGCGAGTAACATTGACTGTGGTGCCCCCACACCATAGCTCCTCGGAGTTGGTGTTCCCGCAGGCCCATCACTGCCCATCGGGTTCGCGATCCGGCCCGGCCGGGTTAGCCTGCGTTGCGATGAACGCCCAGCGAAGCGACGCGGCCGACGGCCCCCTGCCACTGACCGGCGAGCGGACCGTGCCCGGCCTGGCGGTGGAGAACTACTGGTTCCGCCGCCACGAGGTCGCCTACCTTCATTGCATTGACGTATGCGCAGGTCGCGACGTACTCGAGGCCGGCTGCGGGGAGGGCTACGGCGCCGACCTGATCGCGGCTACGGCGCGGACGGTGACGGCCGTCGACTATGACGCGGCCACCGTCGCGCACGTGCGCGCTCGCTACCCCAGGGTGGGGGTGCTCGCGGCCAATCTCGCGTCGCTGCCGATGCCGGATTCCGCACTGGATGTGGTGGTGAACTTCCAGGTCATCGAACATCTGTGGGATCAGCCACAGTTCATTACCGAATGCTTACGAGTGCTGCGTCCGGGCGGGTCGCTGCTGATCTCGACGCCGAACCGGATCACCTTCACCCCGGGCAGCGACACCCCGGTCAACCCGTTCCACACCCGGGAACTCAACGCCGCCGAGTTGCGCGAGCTGCTCATCGACGGCGGGTTCGACGTGCAGTCGATGAGTGGAGTTTTCCACGGCCCGCGGCTGATCGAGATGGACATCCGCCACGGCGGCTCGATCATCGACGCCCAGATCGCCCGGGTGGTCGCCGACACCCCGTGGCCCGATGGCCTGCTCGCCGACGTGGCCGCGGTCGAGTCCGCGGACTTCGACATCATCGAGGAATCCCGGCGCGACATCGACGCCAGCCTGGATCTACTGGCGATCGCGGTGCGCCCGTGACGCTTTCGGGTTCGACCCGCCCGGTGCCCGGGCAGTTCAGCCTCGTCCTGCACACCCACCTGCCGTGGTTGGCCCACCACGGGCGGTGGCCGGTGGGCGAGGAATGGCTCTATCAGTCCTGGGCGGCGTCCTACCTCCCCCTGCTGCGCGTGCTGCGATCGCTGGCCAACGAAGATCGTCGCGGACTGATCACTCTCGGGATGACACCGGTCGTCGCCGCCCAACTCGACGATCCCTACTGCCTCGACGGGATGCACCGATGGCTGGCCAATTGGCAATTGCGCGCGCTGGAAGCCGCCAATGTGCACACCGAGACAGGCGCCGCGACCGGAACCGCAAGTACGCCGGAAGCACTGCGGCGCTTCGGGGTTCGCGAGTATGGCGAAGCCGCCACGGCGCTGGAGGACTTCACCGTGATGTGGCGTCACGGGGCCAGTCCACTGCTGCGCAACCTCATCGATTCCGGGGCCGTCGAGTTGCTCGGCGGTCCGCTGGCGCATCCGTTCCAGCCTCTGCTGAACCCACGACTTCGCGAGTTCGCGTTGCGCGAGGGGTTGGCCGACGCCGGGCAGCGACTCGGTCACACCCCGACGGGCATCTGGGCTCCGGAGTGCGCCTACGCCCCCGGCATGGAGCACGGTTACGCCGCCGCCGGGGTCGAGCATTTCATGGTCGACGGTCCGTCGTTGCACGGCGACACCGCATTGGGTCGCCCCGTCGCCGGCACCGATGTGGTGGCCTTCGGCCGGGACCTGCAGGTCTCCTATCGGGTGTGGTCGCCGAAGTCCGGCTATCCCGGCAACGGGGCCTACCGTGACTTCCACACGTTCGACCATCAGACGGGTCTCAAACCGGCCCGGGTCACCGGCCGCGGGGTCGCTGCCGAGGCCAAAGCGCCCTACGATCCGCAGCGCGCCGACCATGTGATCGATACCCATGTCAGCGACTTCGTAGACACGGTGCGGCGCCGGTTGATCAGCGAGTCCGAGCGCATCGGCCGGCCCGCGCACGTGGTGGCCGCCTTCGACACCGAGTTGTTCGGGCACTGGTGGTACGAGGGGCCGGTCTGGCTGGAGCGGCTGCTGCGTGCGCTGCCCGAGGCCGGTATTCGCATCGGCACACTCAGCGACGCCCTCGCCAACGGATTTGTCGGCGCCGCCGTCGATCTGCCGCCGAGTTCGTGGGGTTCGGGAAAGGACTGGCAAGTCTGGTCCGGGCCGAAAGTGGCCGATCTGGTGGCACTCAACACCGAGGTGGTCGACACCGCGCTCGCCTGCGTCGACAAAGCCCTGTCCCAGACCGAAGCCGCGCCGACCCGCGACCCGGTCGCCGATCAGATCCTGCGGGAGACCCTGTTGACGGTCTCCAGCGACTGGCCGTTCATGGTCAGCAAGGACTCCGCGGCCGACTATGCGCGCTACCGCGCCCACCTGCACGCCCACGCCACCCGAGAGATCGTCGATGCACTCGCCGGCGGGCACCGCGCGGCCGCGGTCCGACTTGCTGAGGGGTGGAACCGCGCCGACGGACTGTTCGGGGCGCTGGATGCCCGGCGGCTGCCCCGGTGAGTACCCCCGCCCGCACCCCTGCCCGCACCCCCGCCCCCGCCCCCGCCCGCACCCTGTGCCGCG
>CAIWCQ010000257.1 GCA_903911165.1 uncultured Actinomycetes bacterium
CCTCCTCGGGGTACACCTTCTCCCCGCCGGTGTTGATCGACACCGAGCCGCGGCCCAGCATCGTGACGGTGCCGTCCTCCTCGACCTGGGCGTAGTCGCCCGGGATGGCGTAACGCACCCCGTTGATGGTGCGGAACGTCTCGGCGGTCTTCTTGGCGTCCTTGTAGTAGCCCAGCGGGATGTTGCCGCGCTTGGCCAGGATCCCGCGGACGCCCGAACCGGGTTTCACCTCGTTGCCCTCGTCATCGAGCACCACGGTGTTCTTGTCGACGGTGACCCGCGGACCACCGGTTTGGGTCGTCCCCTTCGCGACGATGCTGGTGCCGCCGAAACCGGTCTCCGAGGAGCCGATCGAGTCGGTGATCACCCGATTCGGCAGCAGCTCGAGGAATCGCTCCTTGAGGCTGGGCGAGAAGAGCGCTGCGGTGCTCGACAGCAGGAACAGTGACGATAGATCGCGTTCGGAGCCCTCCAACGCGTCGAGCAATGGCCGGGCCATCGCATCGCCGGTGAAGAACAGCAGATTCACTTTGTGCTCCTCGATGGCACGCCAAACCGCATCGGCATCGAATTCCGGCGACAGCAGGACTGTTCCACCGGTGAACAGAGCCATCCAGGTGGCGGACTGTGTCGCACCATGGATCATCGGCGGGATGGGGTAACGGATCATCGGCGGCCCCGCGGCTGCCTGCTTGGCGTGGTCGTACTCGTCAGCCACGAATTCACCTGTGGCAAAGTCGGTTCCGCCAAGTAACACTCGGTAGATGTCCTCGTGACGCCACATCACGCCTTTGGGGAAACCGGTCGTGCCGCCGGTGTAGAGCAGATAGATGTCGTCGGCGCTGCGCGTCCCGAAATCGCGCTCGGGCGATCCCTCGGCAACCGCCTCGTAGAACTCGACGCCCCCGTAGTTTTCATACGTCTGTGCCGGCACGGCACTGCCGTCGTCGATCACCAGCACCGTCTTGACATTCGGGACGTCGGGCAACACATTGGCAACCCGTTCGGAGTACTGGCGTTCGTGCACCACCGCGACCATGTCGGAGTTATCGAACAGGTAGCGCAACTCCGCTTCGACGTAGCGGTAGTTGACGTTCACCAGGATCGCGCCGGCCTTCACAATGCCCAGCATCGCGATGACGATCTCGATCCTGTTGCGGCAGTAAAGTCCGACCTTGTCGTCCTTCTTCACGCCGCGGGAGATGAGATAGTGCGCGAGGCGGTTCGCCTTCTCCTCCAGACCCGCGTAGGTGATCTGCTGGTCCCCGCAGATTAGGGCGACACGGTCAGGCACGGCGTCGATAGCGTGCTCGGCAAGATCGGCAATGTTCAAGGCCACGGACTCAAACTAGAACCTGTTACAGTTCTTCACAAGTAGCACGGCCAGGAAGGTGGTCATCGGTGAGCGACGCCCTTATCGAGCAGCGCGGACACACCCTCATCGTGACGATGAATCGTCCGGAATCCCGCAACGCCCTCTCCGGCGAGATGCTCTCGATCATGGTCGAGGCCTGGGACCGCGTCGACAGTGATCCCGATATCCGCGTCTGCATTCTCACCGGCGCCGGCGGCTACTTCTGCGCGGGCATGGACCTCAAGGCCGCCACCAAAAAGCCGCCGGGCGACTCGTTCAAAGACGGCAGCTATGACCCGTCGCGCATCGACGGCCTGCTCAAGGGCCGCCGCCTGACTAAGCCGCTGATCGCCGCCGTCGAGGGACCGGCCATCGCGGGCGGCACCGAGATCCTGCAGGGCACCGACATCCGGGTGGCCGGCGAGAGCGCGAAGTTCGGCATCTCCGAAGCCAAGTGGAGCCTCTATCCGATGGGCGGTTCGGCGGTGCGTCTGGTCCGCCAGATTCCGTACACGATCGCCTGCGAACTGTTGCTGACCGGCCGACACATCACCGCCACCGAGGCTTTAGCGATGGGACTCATCGGCCACGTCGTCCCCGACGGCCAGGCGCTGGACAAGGCACTGGAGATCGCCGAGGTGATCTCGAACAACGGCCCCCTGGCGGTGCAGGCAATCCTGCGCTCGATCCGCGAGACCGAGGGCATGCACGAAAACGATGCCTTCAAGATCGACACCAAGATCGGCATCGAGGTTTTCCTCTCCGAGGACGCCAAGGAGGGCCCGTTGGCCTTCAAGGAGAAGCGCG
>CAIWCQ010000258.1 GCA_903911165.1 uncultured Actinomycetes bacterium
AATGATCTCATCTTGGCAACGATCACAGAATCAGGAATCCAAGCCGGATGGCTTCCCCGGGGTGCGGGTGATTGGCTCGGGCTCACTGAGCCGCGAGTAGCTCCGCCATCTTCGCGACTACAGTCTGAATCGCCTTGAACGGCCTGATCATGACCTTCACCGTTGTCAGTTGGCCGGCGTCGTTCCAATGCAGGATGTCAACGCCCTCGACCGAAATTCCATCGACCTCGGCGGCAAACTCGAGCACCGCGGAGTTGGTGTCGACCCACTTGTTGACGTAGTGGAAGCCGGTTCCGGCGAACATGTGTTCCGCAGCGCGTAGGTAGGCCGCGGCTGTGGCCCGTCCGCGCTGCGGGGTGAAGACGGCCGGGGAGTAGAACACCGCATCCTCGGCGAGCATGTCGTCGAGATCAGCGGTCTGGCCGTTCTCGATGACGTCGAGCCACCGATCGATCACCGGCGCGCTCACCGCGTCACCACACCCAGAGCGACATGTCATCGGGCGGGTACTGCTGGCAGATATCGGTCGTGTTGGCCGCCACGCCCTTGTTGTTGAAGAACAGCTTGGAGTGGTTGGGCCACTGGAACGCCAACGGATCGGAGAAGGCGTTCGTGGCTAATTCCTCCGACCAGGCCCGGCGCTCGGCGGGCGACTTGGCGAAGAAATCGTGGATGTAATCCTGGGCCGCCCGCTGAATCTCGGGTGACTTGTTGTTGTAGTCGATCATGTAGCGCTCGTAGTAGACGGGCTCCACGTCGCGTGCGGCAGCCATGATCTGCTCGGCGGTACAGCCGGTTTTGATCATCCGGTTCGGGATGGGGTAGTCATCGGTGGCGTCGGCGGATGCGGTCGCCGGTGAGGCGATGACGAATCCGCTGAGCGCGGCGATGACCGCTGCTGCGCCAGCCCATCGCAATGGTCCGTTTCGGTGCATAACTCTCCCGCGATCGTGATTCGGATACCGCCGAAAGATTAGCCCACGTCACCGATGGGCCTACACTGGCCAACATGGCTTACCGCAGCATCGCCCTGGCGGCCGCCGCGGCCACGGCGGTGGCCGTAGTGCTGTCCGCGCCGGCACAGGCCGATCCCGACACCGATTTCGCCGAGCAGTTGCACACGTTCGGCATCTATGGCCCGCGCGATTACAACGCCTGGTTGGGCAAGATCAGCTGCAAACGGCTGTTCAAGGGGGTGGACCGCGACCTGTATGCGGCCGCGGACTTCATCTCGCTCAACCTGGCCCGCGAGACCTCCCAGACGCAGGCCGTGCAGTTCGTCGGCGCGGCTATCTCAACCTACTGCCCCGACCAGGTCGGGGTACTACAGGCCGCTGCCCGGTAGCACGCGCCCGGATCAACCGGCGAGTTTGCCGTTGTCGATCGGATACACCGCCCCGTGCACCGCGGCCGCGTCGTCGCTGGCCAGAAATGCAATGACAGCAGCCACGTCCAGGGGTGCCATCAGCCCGCGCGGCGCAGCGATCCGCATGATCAGCTTGAAGTCGGCGTTGTCCGGGGCGATGAAGTCCGTGACCTGGGGCGTCAGCATTCCGCCGGGGCACACCACGTTGACCCGCAGGCGCTCCTTGGAGAATTCCACCGCCAATGCCCGAGTCAGGCCCACCAAGCCGTGCTTGGCGGCGCAGTAACCGGCCGAGTAGACCTCGCCCTCCACCCCCGCCACCGATGCCACGTTCACGATGTTGCCGCCGACGCCCAGCAGGTGCGGCAACGCAGCCCGGCAGAGATAGAACGGACCGTTGAGGTTGGCCGCCAGGTCATATGCCCAGTCTTCGTCGGTCACGTCGGCGGTGTGCCGCATCTGATGGAAGCCGGCCGCATTGACTAGCACGTCGAGCCTGCCGAACTGCCGCACACACTGCTCGACCGCCGCCCGACAGGCCTGCGGGTCGGTGATATCGACTGCCGCGAAGGTCCCACCCGGCACAGTCTCAAAGACCGCCGCCATCCGGGTGGTGTCCCGGGCGATTCCAAACACCGTCGCGCCGCGCTCCGCGAACAGTTGCGCCACCGAAGCCCCCAGGCCAGACGATGCTCCGGTCACCAGGGCGACCTTTCCGCTTAACTGAGCCATCGTCTGAAATCCTTCCCACCGCCGGTTAAACGTGCACGTTGCGCATTCCGCGGGCGTTTCGCAGTCCCGAGCAGTTGTAGCACCCGACGCATCCGGAGCAGTCACGGCATCGCACGCAGGCCGCGCACCAGGAGCAGCGACGGCAGGCGGCACAGCCGATACAGCCTAAGCAGCTACTAATGAGTACCGAGAAAACTGTCAGCACACTTCCGGCGATTGCTGCGCTGCCGGCGGTGGCGACTGATCCGGCGATTGCTGCGCTGCCGGCGGTGGCGACTGATCCGGCGATTGCTGCGCTGCCAGCGGTGGCGACTGATCCGGCGACCGCGACAGAATCCTTTCTGCCCATGTGACCATCCCAGCAGGCTGCCGCCCCGATGTGGCTGCTTTCGTGGGGCGGCTTTCGTAGGGGAATGCATCAGCCCTGCTGAGAGGGCATAATGGCGGGAGCGGTACGGCGGCGCCCAATCCTTACGCGAGGATGACCATGTGGGCCGCGACGGGCGCCGCCGCCCCGGGTCGTCTTGAATGGTTTTAGGTTTGACGCGGATTTCCAAGTGCGCGCCCCGCATGGGGCGCCTGAGGACCGACGGGAAGGTGGGGGATTTGCGAGCGACCGACGCCTCGTCGCCGAGGGTCGCCGTTGCACCCCCGTTCCCGGGTGCGGCGGTCGTAGCACCGGGCGCCGAATTCGAAATCTGGCGCAACGGGGTGCGGCAGACCGCCTTGGCTCACGTGTCCGATTTCCTGGACTCCCGATGCCTGCCACAGTTGGACCGGACCGGCATCGACATTGCCGCCGACGTGCTGGTCCAGTTCGTCGACGGCGGCAAATGCCTGCGGTCGACGTTCATGTACCTGGGCTGGCTGTGCGGTGCCGGGCCAGACAGCGCCGCGCTGCGTGCCAGCGCCGGCCTGGAGTTGCTGCAGGCGTTCGCGCTGCTTCAGGACGATGTCATGGACGACTCCCCGTTGCGCCGCGGCCGGGCGGCAGCCCATGTGCGCTTCGGTGAGTGGCATCGCGAACGCGGGCTGTCCGGTTCCCAAGATCGCTTCGGGGCATCGCTGGCGACCCTGCTCTCCGACCTGTGCCTGGTGTGGGCCGAGCAGATGATGCGCGAGAGCGGTCTCGCGCCCGCGGCACTGGCGCGGGCCTGGCCGCACTACGACGCCATGCGGATCGAGTTGGCGGTAGGACAGATTGCCGACGTCGCCAACGACGCCGGCGCGCTACCCGATCTGGACACCGTGCTCGACGTCGCGCGCCGCAAGTCCGGCAACTACACCGTGCGGCGGCCGTTGGAGATCGGCGCAGCGATGGCCGGCCGCGAGGAACTGATCGACGCCCTTGGTGGATATGGGAACGCGCTGGGAGAGGCGTTTCAATTGCGCGACGACATCCTTGGTGTCTTCGGCTCACCAGAGGTCACCGGCAAACCTGCCGGTGGCGACCTGACCGAACGCAAGGCCACCAGCGTCGTCGTCGCGGCGCATCGGATGGCCGACGCCACCATCCGTCGCCAGTTCAACGACTTGATGACCGCCGAGGAACTCACCGAGTCCGACGTCGCCCACTGGCGCACTCTGATCGTCGCGACCGGCGCTGCGGATTGGATCGAAGAATTGATCGCCGATCGTGTCGCCGAGGCCATCGGCTACGTCCGCGATGACCGGATCGGCGACTGGGCGCAATCCGCTTTGGCCGACATGGCTTTGATTTGCACCCGACGAGCGACCTGAGGAGGAGGAGTCGATGATGCGCACTGTCCCCGGAGCGACCGACCACGTCGTGGTGGTGGGCGCCGGACTGTCGGGCCTGTCCGCCGCCCTGCAACTGGCCGGCCGTGGCCGCTCAGTGACCGTCGTCGAGCGCTATGAATACCCGGGCGGACGGATGGGCCAGGCCGACATTCGCGGCTACAAGATCGACACCGGAGCGACGGTGCTGACCATGCCCGACATCATCGAGGAGGCCTTCGACGCCGTCGGCGCCTCGATGCGCGATTACCTCGAGTTGATGCCGTCGGACCCCGCTTACCGCGCCTCGTTCGCCGATGGCAGCACTCTCGACGTGCACTCCGATGCCGCCGCGATGACGGCGGCCATCGAGGAATTTGCCGGTCCTGATCAGGCCGCCGGCTACCTGCGGCTGCGGGACTGGCTCACCGAGCTATACCGGCTGGAGATCGACGGGTTCATCGGATCGAACTTCTCCTCACCGCTCTCGCTGCTGACCCCGCAGTTGGCCCGACTGGCCGCGGTCGGCGCCTTCCGCGGTTGGGACCGCATGGTGGGCCGATTCATCACCGACGAGCGGCTGCGGCGGATTTTCACCTTTCAGGCCCTCTACGCCGGCGTGCCGCCGCAGCAGGCGCGGGCCGCCTACGCGGTGATCGCCTACATGGACACCATCGCCGGGGTGTACTTCCCGCGCGGCGGCATGCGGGCCGTGCCCGAGGGTCTGGCTGCAGCGGCCGCCGATGCTGGCGTCGTGTTCCGGTACGGGTCCAGCGTGACACGGCTGGAGCGTTCCGGCTCCCGGGTGACGGCGGTATGCACTGACTCGGGCGACCGGATCGCCTGCGACGCGGTGATTCTCACCACCGAACTGCCATTGACCTATCAACTCCTGGGCCGTACGCCTCGACGCCCGATCAAGTTCCGACCCTCCCCGTCGTGCGTGGTGATCCACGCTGGCGTGCCGTCGGTGCGGGGAGCACTGCAACACCACAACATCAGCTTCGGTGCGAACTGGTCGAAGACTTTCGGTGAGATCATCGACGACGGCGTGCTGATGTCCGACCCTTCGTTGTTGGTGACCATGCCGACCGCCGGTGACCCAACGCTCGCGCCGGCCGGCCGCGATCTGCTGTTCGTTCTTGCACCCTGTCCGAATCTCGAAGTGGGCAAGGTCAATTGGGCCGTCGAGGGCGACACCTACGCCCGGACGGTGCTTGCCAAGGCCGCAGAACGATTGCTGCCCGGACTCGATCAGGACGTCGACGTACTCGATGTGGTCACCCCGGCCGACTGGGCGCGGCAGGGAATGATCGCCGGCTCACCGTTCGCGCTGGCCCACACCTTCTCCCAGACCGGGCCGTTCCGGCCGGCAAACCTGGTGCGCGGCATCGACAACGTCGTGCTGGCTGGGTCTTCGACGGTTCCCGGCGTGGGCGTGCCGACGGCACTGCTGTCCGGGCGACTGGCCGCCGAGCGGATCACCGGACCCGCCGAGCATCGTTCGGCAACAACGATCGTCAGCTCACCGAGACAGGTAGGGGCATGATCAACACCGAATTGCACGCGGCCGGGATCGATGACGAGCGGTTGCGGGAGTCCTACCGGTACTGCCGCGCGCTCAACGCCCAACACGGCCGCACCTACTTCCTGGCCACCCGACTGCTGGCCCCGTCGCAGCGGCCAGCCGTGCACGCCCTCTACGGTTTCGCCCGCTACGCCGACGACATCCTTGACGACCTGAACTCCGAAGTGACCGTCGCTCAGCGCCAGGCGCGCCTGGAGCAGTTGGCGGCCAAGTTCTTCGAGGGCGCGGATGACGCCGATGAACCGGTGCTTGCTGCTGTGTTGCACACCGCTCGCACCTATCGCATTCCGCTGAATCTTTTCGATGACTTCCTGACATCGATGCGCATGGATCTGACCGTTACCGACTATCCCGACCGACCCGCGATTAACCACTACATGCGCGGTTCGGCGGAGGTGATCGGACTGCAGATGCTGCCCATCCTCGGCACTGTGGGACCGCTCTGCGACGCCGAACCCTACGCCGAGGCCCTTGGTCAGGCCTTCCAGCTGACGAACTTCCTGCGGGACATCAACGAGGACCTTGACCGGAACCGGGTCTACCTCCCCGCGGATGAACTCGCTGCCTTCGGGGTGGATCGCGAATTGCTGATGTGGTGTCACGACAACGGGCGCACTGAACCACGAGTTCGTCAGGCTCTTGCCGCACAGCACGAGATCACCCGCCGGATTTACCGCGAAGCGAACAAGGGCATCGCCTTGCTGGCACCGCAGTCACGGCCCTGTGTGACGACGGCGTTCACCCTGTACTCGGAGATTCTCGACCGGATTGAGGATATTGACTTCGCGGTCTTCAGCGAGCGGGCGTCGGTGGGCATGGGTCGCAGGATTGCGGTGTTCAGCGGCGGACTGGTGCGGGCTCGACGAGCTAGGAGGGTCGCAGCCACGCCGGGGGGCGGAATAGCGCGGGGTGCTCTTTGACGCGGCCCGGTTATGGAGGCCTGCCCAGAGCCGAGGTTCCGGGGGCCTTTGACGTCGGAGCCGACGCCTATGACCGGCTTGTCGGTGCCAACCCCGGCTACCACGACCATCTCCGTATCTCGGCGAACCGGTTGCGAATTCCCAACGGCGGGAGAGGACTTCGGCTGCTGGACGCCGGCTGCGGAACCGGCGCCTCGACAGCCGCGCTGCTCCAGGCTGCCCCACACGCCGAGATCGTCGCGGTCGACGCGTCGGCGGGCATGCTCGAGCAGGCGGCCGGAAAGCCCTGGCCGGATACCGTTCGATTCGTGCACACCCCGATCGAGGACTTGGCCGTTGCCGGGGTAGACGGACCGTTCGATGGGATTCTGGCGGCTTATCTGCTGCGGAACCTCGCCGACCCGGATGCCCAGTTACGCAGGTTCGCCGGGTTGCTTCGACCCGGCGCGACCCTTGCCGTGCACGAGTATTCGGTGCGCGATTCCCCACCGGCCCGAGCGATCTGGAACGCGGTCTGCTGGGGAATCATCATCCCGTCGGGCTGGCGGCAGACCCGGGACAGCACCCTGTATCGACACCTGTGGCGCAGCGTGAACTCCTTCGACGGCGCAGCGGACTTCCAGAGACGGTTGACCGCCGCCGGTTTCGCCGGCGTGCATAGCGAGACCATGCCGGGCTGGCAGCGCAACATCGTGCACACCTTCCTCGCGGATGCGCCTCGATGACGGATTCACGACGAGTTGCCCACCCGGCACCACGCGGCCTGCCGGATGCCGGCGCGCTGCCGGCGGTGCCGCATGTGGTGGTCATCGGTGCCGGGATCGCCGGACTCGCCGCCGCGGCGGGACTAGCCGAACGCGGCGTCTCGGTGGACGTGCTGGAGCGCGAACCCAATCTCGGCGGGCGAGTTGCCGGGTGGACCGAGCGCCTCGACGACGGCACCGTTACCACCAACAATCGTGGCTTCCATGCCTTCTTCCGCCAGTACTACAACCTGCGCGCGCTGCTGCAACGCAGCGACCCGGGACTGCAGCGCCTGCGGGCGGTCGAGGACTATCCGCTCATCGATGGTCAGGGCCGCCGGGACACCTTCCGCGGCCTGCCGCAGTCCCCGCCGTGGAATGCGCTGGTTTTCGCCTTGCGTAGCCCGACGTTCCGGTTCCGGGATCTGATCCGGATCAACGCCACCGCGGCCGCGCCGCTGGCCACCGTCACGGTGCCCGGTATCTACGAACAGCTCGACGACCGCGACGCGGACACTTTCCTGACCGACATCAACTTTCCCGTAGCCGCCCGTCATCTGGCGTTCGAAGTCTTCGCGCGGAGCTTCTTCGCGCGCCCCGACCGGCTCTCGGCCGCTGAACTTGCCGCGATGTTCCACATCTACTTCCTGGGTTCCAGCGAAGGACTGGTTTTCGACGTCGCCGAGTCGAACTTCGATACCGCGCTGTGGAACCCGCTGGGGGAGTACCTCGGCTCCCAGGGCGTGAAGTTCCACACCGGGGTGTCGGTGTCAGCGATATCCACCGGTGGGGTCAAGCAATTCCGGGTCCACACCGAGGACGGGAACCTCATCGACGCAGACGGCGTGGTGCTGGCCACCGACGTCGGCGGACTGCAGCAGATCGTCGGTGCATCAACGGGTCTGGGAGATGCCGACTGGCGTCACCGAGTGGCTGCCATGGAGTTGGCGCCGCCGTTCGTGGTGCAACGGTTGTGGTTGGACCGGCCCATGGATACCGGTCGGCCGGACTTCCTGGGCACCGGCGGGCTCGAGCCCGTCGACAACATCAGCGTGGTGAGCAACTACGAGCAGCAAGCAGCGCAATGGGCGCGCGCCCACGGCGGGTCCGTGGTCGAGGTGCACTCCTATTCGGTCTCCGCGCCGGAGGAACAACTCAGAGAGCAGATGCTGGCCCGTTTGCACGAGATCTACCCGGAGACTGCCGGGGCGGGGATCGTGACCGAGCGGATCCTCCTCCGGCAGGACTGTCCGCTGTTCTCCCCAGGCTCGCATGCGATCCGGCCGTCAGTGGACACTCCGGTGCCCGGCCTGATGCTCGCCGGTGACGGAATCCGCATCGACCTACCGGTAGCCTTAATGGAACGCGCTGCTACCACCGGTTGGACGGCGGCCAACCGGCTGCTGGCGGGCTGGGGGGTCAGCGGGCACACGCTATACACGGTGCCGGTGCAGGGGCGTTCGCCCGTCCTGCGCCGGTTGGCACAGAGAGGCACCGGCTGAGATGGATCTGTGGTCCCGGGTAGCCCAGCGGATGCCAAAGGACTCGCCGATGAAAGTCCTCCCGAAAATCGACTGGGCCGGGCAGACGCCCACCTACCAGCAGGCCGAGCCAACGCTCATCGACGCCGCACTGCAGCGTGCGCACGCACGTCCCAGCGGCAACTGGTTCGTCTTCGCCGCCAGTTCCGACGTCCGCGCGGATCGTCCGTTCGCCGCGACGGTCGCCGGGATCGAGATCGTCGCCTGGCGTGACGAGCAGGCCGGCCTGCACGTCGGCCCGGCGACCTGTCCGCACCTGGGCGCTGACCTGTCCACCGGAACGGTTCAGTGCGGCGGCCTGATCTGCCCATGGCACGGATTGCGACTCTCCGGCGGCCGAGAGTTCGGCTGGAAGCCGTTGCCGGCCCACGACGACGGCGTGCTGGTGTGGGTCCGACTGGACAAGGTCGGCGGTGAGGACCCCCTGGACTCCCCGGTGCTGTCGGCCCGGCCAGCCGGCCCGCGACTGGCCGCCGTCACTCGTGTAGAGGGTGTCTGCGAACCCCGCGACATCATCGCCAATCGGCTCGATCCTTGGCACGGTGCCTGGTTTCACCCCTACTCGTTCGCTCAACTGAACGTGCTCAGTGCACCCCCGGTCGACGCCGACGAGGACTCCGACGTCTTTACCGTGGCGGTGACCTTCCACCTCGGACGCATCGGTATGCCGGTGATCACCCAATTCAGTGTTCCCGAACCGCGCACCGTTGTGATGCACATCGTCGAAGGGGAGGGCGTGGGCAGCGTGGTCGAGACACACGCCACGCCGATCGGACCCGGTCCGGACGGTCGGCCACGCACCGCCGTCATCGAGGCCGTCATCGCCCAGTCGGACCGCACCGGATTTCAGCTGTCACTGCTGGGCGCTCCGTTGCTGCGACCGCTAATGAAGCTTGGGGCTGCGCGACTCTGGCGCGACGATCTCGCTTACGCCGAGCGACGGTATGCCCTGCGCGCCAAGGAGAGTCACTGACATGACCAAACGCGTCGTCGTATGGGGAACCGGCTTCGTCGGTAAGATGGTCATTCCCGAGGTGCTCGCCCATCCTGAATTCGAACTGGCTGGGGTGGGCGTCAGCAATGCCGCCAAAGTGGGCCTCGACGTCGCCGAGATCTGCGGTCTACCGCAACCGGTTGGCATTACCGCCACCGACGATATCGATGCACTGATTGCGTTGAAGCCCGACGCCCTGGTGCACTACGGGCCGACCGCAGCCAAAGCTGACGCCAACATCGACGTGATCGGCCGTTTCCTGCGGGCCGGGATCGACGTCTGCTCGACGGCGATGACGCCGTGGGTCTGGCCCAAGATGCATCTGAACCCGCCGAACTGGATCGAGCCCATTACTGAGGCCTGTGAGGCGGGCGGGTCATCGTGCTTCACCACCGGCATCGATCCGGGTTTCGCCAACGACCTGTTTCCGATGACCCTGATGGGGCTGTGTTCACAGGTGCGCCGGGTGCGCGCCTCGGAACTTCTTGACTACACCAACTACGAGGGCGACTACGAGATCGAGATGGGCATCGGCCGTGAGCCTGAGTTCAGTCCGATGCTGGAGAACCGTTCGATTCTGGTGTTCGCCTGGGGTGCCACGGTTCCGATGATCGCCCATGCCGCCGGCATCGAACTTGATGAGATCACCACCACCTGGGACAAGTGGGTCACTCCGACCGACCGCAGGACCGTCAAGGGCGTGATTCCGGCTGGCAATGTCGCGGCGGTGCGGTTCACCATCAATGGCGTCTTCCGCGGTGAGACCCGTATCCAACTCGAGCACGTCAACCGGATCGGCCGTGATGCCGCACCGGATTGGCCGTCGGGGGATTCCGATGACGTGTACCGCGTCGACATCGAGGGCACGCCCAGCATCTTCCAGGAAACGGCATTCCGGTTCACCGATGGTTCTGGCCGCGATGCGGCTACCGCCGGCTGCCTGGCCACCGGTCTGCGCGCTCTCAATGCGGTGCCGGCCGTCAACGACCTGCCACCGGGATGGGTTACCGCCCTTGATCTTCCGCTGATCCCAGGTCGCGGCACCATTCGCTGATCACCGGGCCGGATGCGGGGGTAGGTTCGAAACCTGGCTGGAATTTGGGGCCGTAACCGCCGGGAGGCACCGTGGCACACCAACCGACGACCCTGCTGGATCGGCTCGGCGCTCTGCGCGGACTGCTGACGATTAGCGACGCGGATTACACCGCGTACATGCGTTCCTACGGCGAACTGTTCGTCGACTCACCGGAGAACACCAAGTCCGACTATGAGCAGGGTGTGCCACTGCGCGGGTATCCCCAGGGCAGCAGCAATGAGTTGACCGAGCTATACAAGGTCATTCATCTTCTGTGCACGCTCGGCTCGGTCGAGAAGATGTACATGCCCCCGACGATCGACCCCGAACAGTCGGTGCTGGAAAACCAGATCCTGTTCGAGCGGATAGTAGCCAACGACCTGAAGCTGCGTCCGGGCGAAAAGGTGCTCGAACTGGGCTGCGGTTGCGGCGCGATCGCCGAGCACATCGCGGAACTGACCGGGGCAACTCCCTACGGCATCAACCTTGACCTGTCACAGATTGAGAAGGCCTGGCGCAACCCGAACCTGCCGAACGGCAACTTCGCGGTCGGTGACTTCAACAAGGCGCTGGAATTCGATGACTCATCCTTCGACGCGGTGTACGCGATTCAGCCGATGACCTACGTCAGCGACCACGCCTACACGTTCTCTGAGGTCTTCCGGATCTTGAAGCCGGGGGGGATGTTCGTCATCAACGACGTTGCAGCACTTGATGCCTACGACCGGACCGATGACCATCAGCGGACTCTGATTCAGCACACTCGCGAGCTGACCGTTTTTGGCGGGTTCTGGTACTACAAGTACTGGGAGGACGTCTACCGCGCGGCCGGCTTCGAGTTGGTGTCGTCGGTAGGCCGGCCCGCCGTGGAGCTGATCAAGAAAGAGGTCGCGCTGTTCGACAAGTACGAGGCGGCGTTCAAACTTTTGGCGAAGCTGCGTCTCATCCCGAAGAAGACCAACACGCTGATGCAGCGTATGAACGCCAACAGCATGTCCTACATCAAGGCCGAGGAGGAGGAGTTGTTGACTCTCAATTGGCACTGCGTGGGCCAGAAGCCGAGTTCGTGAAAGCCGTCAGTTGCGAACACGGAAGGCTCTCGGTTGTCGACCTGCCCGATCCGCGCCCCGGCGAGGGCCAGTTGGTGCTCGACGTGCGGGCCTGCGGCATCTGCGGATCGGATCTGCACGCCAAGGACCACGCCGACGAGTTGACCGATGTGATGGTCGAGATCGGCTACCGCGACTTCATGCGCGGCGACACCCCCACGGTGATGGGACATGAGTTCGTCGGGGTGATCGCCGAGCGCGGACCCAAGGTGCCCAAGGCGCTCAAAGAGGGCACCACGGTGGTGTCGTTTCCGTTGGTGCGTGCCCACGGTGGGGTGCAGCTGACCGGTCTCTCGCCACTGGCGCCCGGCGGCTACGCCGATCAGGTCCTAGCGGAGGCGTCGATCACATTTCCGGTGCCCAATGGACTGGCGGTGGACACCGCGGCGATGACCGAGCCGATGGCGGTGGCGCTGCACGCGGTGCGCCGCAGCGAGATCAAGAAGAGCGATACCGCGATCGTGATCGGCTGCGGACCCGTCGGCCTGATGGTGATCTGCCAACTCAAGGCCCGGGGCGTCGGCACGGTCGTCGCCAGTGATCTGTCACCCGCGCGCCGTGCGCTCGCGACTCGCTGCGGCGCGGATGTCGTCGTCGACCCGGCGGTGGACTCGCCGTATGACAAAACGACGTCGAAGGGTTTCCTGACCAACATCCCCGACCTGTACGGCCTGGCGCTAGACACCATGCGCAAGCTTCGGCGCGTGCCCGGGTGGTCGAACATCTACCGCGCGGCCGACGCCGCCGGCGCGGCCGGCCCGAAGCGGCCGGTGATCTTCGAATGCGTTGGGGTACCGGGAATGATCGACGGCGTGCTGGCGGCGGCGCCGCTGAACTCACGGGTGATCGTCGTGGGGGTGTGCATGGGCACCGATCAGTTCCGGCCGACGATGGCGCTGAGCAAGGAAATCGACGTGCGCTTCGTGTTCGGCTACACCCCACTGGAGTTCTACGACACCCTGCACATGCTGGCCGACGGGAAGGTCGATGCCTCGGCTCTGGTCACCGGCAAAGTAGGACTCGGCGGTGTCGCGGCGGCATTCGAGGCATTGGGTGACCCGGATCGGCACGCCAAGATCCTGATCGACCCGCGCAGTTCCGCGGTGGTTCCCTGAGCCTGCTCTGGGCCTTAGATGCTCAGTGGCCTCGGGCCACCCAGTCGTCGTAGTTCACGATCTCCCCACCGATGGTGGTGCTGTCGCCGTGGCCGGTGTAGACCACGGTGTCGGCGGGCAGGACGCCGAGTTTGTCCTTGATGGACCCGAGGATGGTTCCAAAGTCCGAGAA
>CAIWCQ010000259.1 GCA_903911165.1 uncultured Actinomycetes bacterium
CTTGTCGGTGACGGTGTCGACGATGTTGACGACCGGCCGTTCGATGTTGCGGCTGACCTTGACCGGCTTGTCAACCACGGTGTCGACGACGGTGACGACCGGCCGTTCGATGTTGCGGCTGACCTTCATGGGCTTATCGACGACCTGGTCGACCACCGTGACGACCGGGCGTTCGATGCTGCGGGTGACGCTCACCGGCTTGTCGACGATCCGGTCCTCGACGGTGACCACGGGGCGCTCCATCTGGCGTTGCACCTTGACGGGCTTGTCCACGACCTGATCGACCACGGTGACCACCGGGCGCTCAACCATCCGCGACACCGTGGCCGGCTTGTCGACGATCTTGTCGACCGTATCGACCACCAGACGTTCAATCGTCCGCTCAAGGGTGACCGGCTTATCGATGATCTTCTCGACCGGCCGCTCCACCAGGCGTTGCACCGTGTAGGGCTTGTCGACGAAGTTCTCGACGACGTTGAGGGGTTGGTTGGGGATCTTGTCAGCCATGGGTTCTCCCTTTCGCGCGTCCTGGTGAGCGCCGCGACCGTATCAGTCCTGCCGCGGTTGAGCCAAGCCCTCTGGGCCGTTGCTAACTCTGCGGTTCGATGTCGAGGCGCAGGTTCATCAATCGGCCTGAGTACAGCCAGGTCGTCTATGTATTCTGGTTAGGAGGATCAAACTAGTCACTCCAATGTTTGCCCTGCAAGGTTTTCGCCAAAGTTCTTCAGATCGCCCCGCATCGTTCACCGGAGTTAGTCACATACCCGCGACGCGGCCGGATCACGCCGGGAGTCGTGCGCGGGCTTTCCGGGCCCACGAGTGGTAAGCCTGAGCGGTGTCCGAGAGCCTGTTCGACCTCCCCGGCGACGGTGCCCACCTGAACACGCGGATCCCGCTCTCGGCTGCGGCGACCTCGGCGCCGCTGGCGGTCAGGATGCGCCCGGGGTCCATCGAGGAGGTCGTGGGCCAGGCGCACCTACTGAGTGCCGGTTCACCGTTGCGTCGACTTGTCGAGGGAACCGGCGCTGCCTCGGTGATCCTCTACGGACCACCGGGAACCGGAAAGACCACCCTGGCGTCGCTCATCTCCCACGCGACGGCGCGGCGTTTCGAGGCCCTCTCGGCGCTGACCGCGGGAGTCAAAGAGGTGCGGGCAGTCGTCGACAGCGCACGCCAGGCCCTCATCAGAGGTGAGCAGACCGTGCTGTTCATCGACGAGGTGCATCGATTCTCCAAAACACAGCAGGACGCCGTGCTGGCCGCCGTCGAGAACCGGGTGGTGTTACTCGTTGCGGCCACCACCGAGAATCCGTCCTTCTCGGTGGTGGCCCCACTGCTCTCGCGCTCGCTGATCCTGCAACTGCATCCGTTGGGTGCCGCCGACATCCAGGCGGTCGTCCGTCGGGCCATCACCGATCCACGCGGACTCGGCGATTCGGTATCGGTGGCCGACGACGCGGTGGAATTGCTGGTCACGCTGGCGGCCGGGGATGCTCGCCGGGCGCTGACCGCCTTGGAGGTCGCCGCTGAGACCGCCGGGGCAGCCGACGGCGCCGTCACGGTCCAGACCGTCGAACAGTCCGTGGACCAGGCCGCGGTGCGCTACGACCGCGACGGCGACCAGCACTACGACGTGATCAGCGCCTTCATCAAGTCGATCCGAGGCTCCGACGTCGATGCGGCCCTGCACTACCTGGCCCGCATGCTGGTGGCCGGCGAGGATCCGAGATTCCTCGCGCGCCGATTGATGATTCTGGCCAGCGAGGACATCGGGATGGCCGACCCTACGTCCCTGCCCATCGCGGTCGCGGCGGCCCAGACCGTCGCGCTGATCGGAATGCCCGAAGCGCAGTTGACGCTCGCTCACGCCACCGTGCACCTGGCCACCGCGCCGAAGTCCAACGCGGTCACTACCGCACTGGGCGCGGCGATGGCCGACATCCGGGCAGGCAAGGCCGGACTGGTTCCTGCTCATTTACGCGATGGCCATTACTCCGGCGCGGCCCAACTCGGTCACGCGCAAGGCTATCGATATCCCCATGATGACCCGGACGGCGTTGTGGCACAGCAATATCCACCCGATGCAATTTCTAATGTCGACTACTACCGACCTACAACCCACGGTGCCGAACGCGAGATTGCGGGTCGCCTGGAGAAACTCCGAGCCATTATCCGAGGCGCGCGCAAGACCTAGAGCCGACGCCGGATTCATGGCGGGCGGCTGTGCCCCGGAACGGCCCGCGACTGCGCGGCTATGCGGCTATGCGAGCGGCCGGGGGAGGCACCTGCAGGCCTGCCCGGGATGGGACGGACTCTGTCTTTCGGCCCTGGATCGTCTCCAGGGGTTGCGCTGTCGCTGTTCTGAAGCCGGCCGGAACGGCCCGGTAAGGTGGGGCAGTCTGGCGGCGCGACCGCCCAGCCTCGTTCGAACACCCGGAACCCAAGGACACCCGTGCAGACCCATGAGATCAGGAAGCGGTTCCTGGATCACTTCGTCAGCGCCGGTCACACCGAGGTACCGAGCGCCTCGGTGATCCTCGACGATCCCAACCTGTTGTTCGTCAACGCCGGCATGGTGCAGTTCGTGCCCTACTTCCTGGGCCAGCGCACACCGCCCTTCAACACCGCGGTGAGCGTCCAGAAGTGCATCCGCACCCCGGATATCGATGAGGTCGGAATCACCACCCGGCACAACACCTTCTTCCAGATGGCGGGCAACTTCTCCTTCGGTGACTACTTCAAGCGCGGGGCAATCGAACTGGCCTGGTCGCTGCTGACCAACCCGGTGTCTGCGGGAGGCTACGGTTTCGATCCCGAACGTCTTTGGGCCACCGTCTTTTACGACGACGACGAAGCCCTCGGACTGTGGCAGGAGCTGGCCGGGGTCCCGCCCGAGCGCATCCAGCGCCGCGGTATGGCCGACAACTACTGGTCCATGGGCATTCCCGGACCATGCGGTCCGTGCTCGGAGATCTACTACGACCGCGGCCCGGAATATGGCGTCGAGGGTGGCCCGGAAGCCAACGAGGATCGCTATATCGAGATCTGGAACCTCGTGTTCATGCAGAACGAGCGCGGCGAGGGCACCTCCAAAACCGAATTCGAGATCCTCGGCCCGTTGCCGCGCCAGAACATCGACACCGGCATGGGCGTCGAGCGCATCGCCTGCCTGCTGCAGGGCGTGGATAACGTTTACGAGATCGACCTGATGCGCCCGATGATCGACATGGTGTCCCGGCGCGCGCCCCGCGGCTATGGCGCCGGGAATCCGGCCGGAGCCGGAGGGCCGGCGACATCGAGCCCCGACGACGTGCGCTACCGGGTCATCGCCGACCACAGCCGTACCGCGGCGATCATCATCGCGGACGGAGTCACCCCCTCCAATGAGGGTCGCGGCTATGTGCTCCGCCGCTTACTGCGCCGAATCGTTCGAGCCGCCAAGCTGCTGGGAATCGACACGCCGATCGTCGGGGACCTGATGATGTGCGTTCGCGATGCGATGGGTCCGTCCTACCCGGAACTGGTCGCCGATTTCGACCGGATCAACCGAATCGCGGTGGCCGAGGAAACCGCGTTCAACCGGACCCTTGTCTCGGGTTCACGGTTGTTCTCCGACGCCGCCGCCGCCACCAAATCGGCTGGCCAGACGACGCTCGGCGGGGCCGAGGCCTTCGCCCTACACGACACCTACGGGTTCCCGATCGAACTCACCCTGGAGATGGCCGCCGAAGCCGGTTTGACCGTCGACGAACTCGGTTTCCGGGAACTAATGGCAGAGCAACGCCGCCGCGCCAAGGCAGACGCCGCCGCTCGCAAGCATGCGCACGCTGACCTGTCGGCGTTTCGCGAACTCGTCGACGCGGGTCCGACGGAGTTCACCGGCTTCGACGAGTTGACATCACAGGCGCGGATTCTCGGTATTTTCGTCGACGGCAAACGAGTACCGGTCGCGGTCCATCACCCGAGGGTGCACTCCGAATCGGCGCCGCCGGAACGGGTCGAGATTGTGCTGGATCGCACCCCGCTCTATGCCGAGTCCGGTGGGCAGATCGCCGACGTCGGCGTTATCACAGGCGGGGCTGCCAAGGCCGCGGTCACCGATGTGCAGAAGATCGCCAAATCGGTGTGGGTGCACCGGGTCAATGTTGAATCCGGCGAGTTCGTTGAGGGTGACACCGTCGTCGTCGAGGCTGATTCGCGATGGCGACATGGAGCGACCCAGGCGCACTCCGGCACCCACATGGTGCACGCGGCATTGCGAGAGGTGTTGGGCCCCAACGCTGTTCAGGCTGGTTCGCTGAATCGGCCCGGATATCTGCGGTTCGACTTCAACTGGCAGGGCGCGCTCACCGAAGAGCAGCGCAGTCAGGTCGAAGTGGTTGCCAACGAAGCCGTCGAGGCCGACTATCCGGTGAATACGTTCCTTACCGGAATTGAGAAGGCCAAGTCGATGGGCGCGATGGCACTGTTCGGCGAGCAGTACCCCGATGAGGTCAGGGTGGTCGAGATCGGTGGGCCGTTCTCCCTGGAACTGTGCGGCGGCACGCACGTGCGCAACTCCGCACAGATCGGGCCTGTCACCGTCCTCGGCGAGTCTTCGGTGGGATCCGGCGTGCGGCGGGTCGAGGCGTTCGTGGGCTTGGATTCGTTCCGCTACCTGGCCAAGGAGCGCGCGCTGATGGCCGGACTGGCGTCGTCGCTGAAGGTGCCTTCCGAGGAGGTGCCGGCCAGGGTGGCGACGTTGGTCGAGCGACTCAAATCCGCCGAGAAAGAACTCGAGCGCGCGCGGCTCTCGACGGCACGCGCGGCGGCGGGTGAAGCCGCCGCAGCAGCGCAGCAGGTCGGTAAGGTTCGTCTGGTGGCCCAGCAGATGGCGACCGGGATGAGCGGCGCGGACCTGCGGTCCCTGGCCGGAGACATCCGGGGGCGCCTGGGGCCGGAGCCAGGCGTCGTGGTCCTGATCGCCGAGGTGCCCGGGGATGGTGGTGGCAGCGCCGTGCCGTTCGTGGTGGCGGCCAACCAGGCGGCTCAGGACGGCGGCGTCCGCGCCGGCGGACTCGTCGGCGCGGTGGCTGCCGCGGTGGGTGGTCGCGGTGGCGGAAAGGCCGACCTGGCCCAGGGTTCGGGAACCAACCCGGCAGGTATCGACGCCGCACTGGCCGCGGTCCGTGCCGAGTTGGCCGGAGCCTGAAGGCCGCCCATGCCCGCACAGAACCGTCTGCCGGACCGGCCCGGATTCGACGACCCAGGCCGGGGCCGGCGGCTTGGCGTCGATGTGGGCACGGTTCGCATCGGCGTGGCGATCAGCGACCCGGACGCCGTGCTGGCAACGCCGGTGGAGACGGTTCGCCGCGACCGCGGATCTGCATACCTGCGCCGGATTGCGGCCCTTGTCGTCGAGATGGAGGTCGTCGAGGTCGTGGTCGGCCTACCGCGTACCCTCGCCGACCGTGCCGGATCGTCCGCCGATGACGCGATCGACGTGGCCGAGGCCATTGGCCAGCGAATCGGCCCGGTGCCGGTACGACTGGCCGACGAGCGATTGACTACCGTCAGCGCGGCACGGTCGCTACGAGAGGCGGGGGTGCGCGCCAAGGACCAGCGGGGGATGATCGACCAGGTTGCTGCGGCGGCGATTTTGCAGGGCTGGCTGGACCAACGCCGCAACGCGGCCATGACGCGAAGAGAGTGACGATGCCCGAAGACGTGCAACCTGATCGGGCCCACGCTGATCGGGCCCAATCTGATCGGGCCCAATCTGATCGGGCCCAATCCGATCGGGCTGAGCCGCAGGCCGTCGGCGCGCCCCGACCGACCGCCGGCGAGCACCGACGCAGCGATCGCCGCCGTGGCCGGATCGCAGTGCTGGTGGGACTGGCACTGGCCGTCGCGCTCGGGGCGTGGCTGCTCGGCCCCAAGCTCTTCGGCACGCCGACAGCGCCCAGCGACTTCGCCGGCGAGGGCAAGGAGGACATCGTCATCCAGGTCAATCCGGGCGATTCGGGATCGGTGATTGCGCAGAACCTGGTGGACCGGAACGTTATCGCCGATGTCGGGATGTTCATCTCGGCGGCCTCGGGCAATGCCGCTCTAGCCGCGATCCAGCCGGGTTACTACCAACTGCGCACTGAGATCCCGGCCGCCACGGCCGTACAGAAGTTGACCGATCCGAGTTCGCGGGTGGGCAAGCTCGTCATCCCGGAGGGCAAGCAACTCGACGATATCTCCGTCATCGGCAGCGAAACGGTGACCAAGGGCATCTTCACCCTGATCTCCGAGGCCAGCTGCCTGGCCGTCAACGACGCCGAGAAATGCGTGTCGGCGAAGGACCTCAAGGCGGCCGCCGGCGACGGGCCGGCGTCGTCGTTGAACGTCCCGGACTGGGCCGCCGAGGGCGCCGGGACGATGGGGCAGAGCTACCGGCGACTTGAGGGCCTGATCGCGCCTGGAACCTGGAACATCGACCCGCAGGCATCCCCTAAGGACATACTCGCCAAGCTTGTTGCCGAGAGCGGAGAGCATTACGTCGAAGGGGGCCTGCTCGAGGCGGCCACCACCATGAACATCTCGCCGTATGAGGTGCTGATCGTGGGCTCGCTGGTGCAGAAAGAGGCACAACCCGCCGATTTCGCCAAGGTGGCAACCGTCATCTATAACCGCTTGGCCAGCGACTACGACCGTCTGGAGTTCGACTCCACGGTTAACTACCCGCTCGATCGTCAGGAAGTGGCCACCACCGACAAGGACCGGGCAACCGAGACGCCGTGGAACACCTACGCGATGCCCGGCCTACCCGCCACGCCCATCTGCTCGCCGGGTGATGAGGCACTCGCGGCGGCTGAACGCCCGGAACCGGGGGATTGGCTGTACTTCGTGACTGTCGACGTCGACGGCACCACACTGTTCACGGCCGACTATCAGGAACACCTGGCAAACCGGGACCTCGCGCTGAACAGCGGCGTCTTGGACTCCGGTCGGTGAACCGGATGATCAGCGCACTGAACTGCGCGGCCGCGCCCGGCCGGTGACAGCCCGAAAGGCGGCCGTTCTCGGCTTTCCGGTCGAGCATTCACGCTCCCCGCAGCTGCACCTGGCCGCCTACCGGGCGCTGGGTCTTGATGACTGGACCTACGACCGGATTGCCTGCACAGCCGACGAATTACCCTCTGTGGTAAGCGGTTTCGGGCCGGAATGGGTGGGTGTCTCGGTCACCATGCCGGGCAAGTTCGCCGCGCTGCGATTCGCTGATGAACGAACCGAACGCGCGCAGTTGGTCGGCTCTGCCAACACGCTGGTGCGCACCGAGAGCGGCTGGCGCGCCGACAACACCGACGTCGACGGCGTGGCCGGCGCCCTGGATCACCGCCGCGACCTACGCCGGGCGATCGTCCTGGGGTCGGGCGCAACCGCGCCGGCGGCCGTCGTCGCACTGGCCGGACTGGGCGTCACCGACATCACTGTGGCGGCGCGCAATCAGCACCGGGCCGCCCGATTGCTCGAACTGGGGGCGACTCTGGGTGCGCGCACCCATTTCGCCGACCTGGCCGACACCAATCTGGCCGACTCCAATCTGGCCGACACGAGCCTGGTCGGGCAGATCGAACGCGCCGAGGTCCTCGTCAGTACGATTCCCTCCGAGGCTGCGGCGCTGTACGCGTCGAGCTTTGCGGTGGTTCCGGTGCTGCTGGATGCGATTTACGACCCCTGGCCGACCCCGTTGGCACAGGCGGTCGCCGACGCCGGTGGGCAGGTTGTCGGCGGCCTGCAGATGCTGTTGCACCAGGCCTACAGTCAGGTCGAACAATTCACAGGCCGACCTGCGCCGCGGCAGCAGATGGCGGCGGCCCTGGACTAGCGTGCCGGGCCATGAGTGCCGTTGGCCTGTTCGCGTGGGCAGTTCTGGCCGCCTGGGCGTCGGCGCTGATCACTGCAGATGTTCGGCACCGGCGGCTGCCCAACGTGTTGACCCTGCCCGGTGCGGTCGCGATCGTCGGCTGGGCAACCGCTTCCGGCCTGGCCGGACCCGCAATCCTGGGTGCGCTGGCGCTCGGCGGCGTGTACCTGGCCGTCCATCTCGTCGACCCGGCCGGACTCGGTGCCGGGGACGTCAAGCTGGCAGTGGCGCTCGGCGCGCTGACGGGCTCGTTCGGGTTTGCGGTGTGGTTGATCGGCGCGCTCGGCGCCCCACTGCTCACCGCGGTCGCGGGAGCGATCGCGGTGCTGCGCGGGCGGGGCACACTGGTGCCGCACGGGCCGTCGATGTGTGTGGCGAGCCTGGCGGCCGTCGGCCTGGCGGTGTTCTAGCGCGCCGCCGCATCGGGTGCCGGTCATATTGGGTACCGGGCCGCGGACGTGGGAAGATGAACAGATGCTGCGATGGACAACTGCCGGTGAATCCCACGGCCGCGCTTTGGTGGCGCTGGTCGAGGGGATGGTCGCCGGTGTGCAGGTCACGTCGGCGGAGATCGCCGGCCAACTCGCCCGCCGCCGCCTTGGCTACGGCCGCGGTGCCCGGATGAAGTTCGAGCAGGACGAAGTCACCGTGCTGGCGGGCGTGCGCCATGGCGCCACCCTGGGCGGGCCGATCGCCATCGAGATCGGGAACTCTGAATGGCCTAAGTGGGAGACGGTGATGGCCGCCGACCCCGTCGATGCCGCCGAGTTGGAGTCCGAAGGCGGGGCCCGCAACGCCCCACTGACCCGGCCGCGACCCGGTCACGCCGATTACGCCGGCATGCTCAAGTACGGATTCGACGACGCCCGCCCGGTGCTCGAACGCGCCAGTGCTCGAGAGACCGCCGCGCGGGTCGCGGCCGGAACGATCGCCCGTGCCTTCCTGCGCCAGGCCCTCGGTGTTGAGGTGGTGTCGCACGTGGTCTCGATCGGAGCCTCGGAGCCCTACGACGGCCCGCCACCGACCTTCGCCGATCTGCCCCGCATCGACGACAGCCCCGTCCGCGCGTTTGACGAGACGGCGGGGAATTCCATGATCGCCGAGATCGAGGCAGCCAAGCGCGACGGCGACACCCTCGGGGGTGTGGTGGAAGTCGTCGTGCACGGGTTGCCGATCGGACTCGGCTCATTCACCAGCGGGGACAATCGACTCGACGGCCAGTTGGCCGCCGCGGTGATGGGTATTCACGCGATCAAGGGGGTGGAGATCGGCGACGGCTTCGCCACCGCGCGCAGGCGGGGCAGTGGCGCCCACGACGAGATGTACCCAGGCCCCGACGGGGTGTTGCGATCCACCAATCGCGCCGGTGGGTTGGAGGGCGGGATGACCAATGGCCAGGCGCTTCGGGTCCGCGCCGCGATGAAGCCGATCTCCACGGTGCCACGCGCGCTGGCCACCGTCGACCTCGCCACCGGTGAGCAGGCCGTCGCGATTCACCAGCGATCTGACGTGTGCGCGGTGCCGGCCGCCGCCGTGGTGGTCGAGACCATGGTCGCGTTGGTGCTCGCTCGGGCGACGCTGGAGAAGTTCGGCGGTGATTCGCTGGCCGAGACTCGCCGGAATATCGACGGTTACCTTGGGGAACTGCGTGAGCGCGGGGCCGTCGGTGACTCCGACTCGGTGCGGCTGTCGGGGTAGCGGAGATGACGCCGAAGGCCGTGCTGATCGGGCTGCCCGGCTCGGGGAAATCCACCATCGGGCGCCGGCTCGCGAAAGCGTTGGGGTGTGCGTTGATCGACACCGACGCCGCGATCGAGGAACGGACCGGTCGACGTATCGCTGACATCTTCGCCGTCGACGGCGAAGCGGGCTTCCGCCGGATCGAAGAACAAGTCATCCGCGAGGCATTGCAGAGCCACGATGGGATCCTCTCGCTGGGCGGTGGCGCGGTGACGAGTCCGGGGGTGCGTGATGCATTGGCCGCCCAGACGGTGGTCTACCTGGAGATCAGTGCCGCCGAGGGTATTCGCCGGACCAGTGGCAACAACCTCCGTCCGCTGCTGGCCGGACCCGACCGCGAATCGAAGTACCGCGGGCTGGTGACGGATCGGGTTCCGCTGTATCGCCGGGTCGCGACGATCCGGATCAACACCAACCGGCGAAATCCCGGAGCGGTCGTCCGTTACATCGTTGGCCGCCTTGATAACTTGGAACAACCACCGCGCCGTCGGCGCCCGCCCTGGCGGCGTCCGCCGGCGGGTGCTGATGCGAAGTCGGTGACCGAGGCACTGACCGCTGCACCCGAACCGGTGAGCCCGGCCACCCCGGTCACACCCGCCACTCTGGCGGCTCGCCGTGCCGGAGTCCGCAAATGAGCCTCTCCGAGACGGGTGCGATGAGTCTCTCCGAGACGGGTGCGATGAGTCTCTCCGAGACGGGCGGATCCAAAGCCGAACCCGTCATCATCGAAGTCGCCGTGGACCCGCCCTATCCAGTGATCGTCGGAACCGGACTGCTCGGCGAGTTGGGTGAACTGCTCGGTGCCCGGCACAAGGTCGCGATACTTCATCAACCGGTTCTCGCCCAGACCGCCGAGGCGATCCGCGGCCATCTGGCCGGATACGGCGTGGACGCTCATCGGATCGAATTGCCGGACGCGGAAGCCGGTAAGGATCTCGAGGTTGTCGGATTTCTTTGGGAAGTGTTGGGCCGCATAGGAATTGGCCGACAGGATGCGATCATCAGCCTTGGCGGGGGTGCTGCCACGGACGTAGCCGGATTCGCCGCGGCTACCTGGTTGCGGGGCGTTGACATCGTGCACGTGCCGACCACATTGCTGGCGATGGTCGACGCAGCCGTCGGTGGCAAGACCGGTATCAACACCGGGGCCGGGAAGAACCTGGTCGGGGCTTTTCACCAGCCCACCGCCGTCCTCGTTGACCTTGCGGTGTTGGAAACGTTGCCCCGCAACGAATTGGTGGCTGGCATGGCGGAGGTGGTCAAGGCCGGATTCATCGCCGATCCGGTGATTCTTGAGCTGATCGAAGCTGACCCGCAGGCGGCACTGGACCCCCTGGGCCCGGTCCTGCCCGAGTTGATCCGCCGGGCCATCGAAGTCAAGGCCTCGGTGGTGGCCGCTGATGAGAAGGAGTCGGCGCTGCGGGAGATCCTCAACTACGGGCACACACTTGCCCACGCGATCGAACGCCGCGAGCGCTACCGGTGGCGCCATGGCGCCGCGGTCTCGGTGGGCCTGGTGTTCGCCGCGGAGTTGGCTCGGCTCGGAGGCAGGTTGGACGGCGCGACCGCACAGCGGCACCGCGACGTGTTGACGACGCTGGGACTGCCGGTGACCTACGACGCGGACGCATTGCCAGAACTGTTGGGCTACATGGCCGGGGACAAGAAAACGCGATCCGGAGTGCTGCGCTTCGTGGTGCTCGACGGCCTCGGTAAACCCGGTCGTTTGGAAGGCCCCGATCCAGCGCTGCTGGCGGCCGCGTATGCCGAAGTTTCCCGTTTCGGCGATGGGGGCCATTCGAGTGAGGGCGCGGCAGGATCGTGACGGGAGGGGACAGTGCAACCAACGGAGGGGACAGGGCAGTGAAAACCGTCTTGGTGTTGAACGGACCCAACCTGGGCCGACTTGGCCAACGTGAGCCGCAGGTGTACGGCAGCACAACCCACGACGAGCTGGTGGGGTTGATCGAAGGCGAGGCCGCCGAGCTGGGGCTGACTGCGGTGGTGCGCCAGAGCGACAGCGAGGCGGAGTTGCTGAACTGGTTGCACGCCGCCGCGGATGCCGATGATCCGGTGATACTCAACGCCGGAGCGCTGACCCACACATCGATCGCACTGCGGGACGCGTGCGCCGAACTCCGCGCCCCGCTGATCGAAGTGCACATCTCGAATGTTCATGCGCGCGAGGACTTCCGGCATCACTCCTACCTGAGCGGAGTCGCTACCGGAGTGATCGTCGGACTCGGGGTGCAGGGCTATCTGCTCGCGCTGCGGTATCTGGCGACACGGTAGAGAGTTTGATATGAAATCGATCGGACCCCAATGAAATCGATCGGGCGTAGCGTCGGTGGTCTGGCGGTGGCTGTCGGCATCGCCGGCGCGGCGGCCGTCGCACTGGCCGATCAGGCTTCCGCAACCCCCGGCCGACCTGGATCGTCCGCCGATGGCTCGGCTCACGACGGTCGCGGTTCGCGCGCGGACTCCGTCCATCGGAAACCGCAACCGCGGGCCGTCGCCGCGCGCCAGGTTTCGTTGCCGCCAGCGTTCGGCGCATCCCCCCGCGTGGATCGCCGGCCGGTCCGAACCGCACTTGCCGCGCCCGTGGTCGCGGCGCCAGCCACGTCTGCGTCCGCGACCGCGACAGCGCCGAGGGCGTACCCCAGGTTTGACAGTCGGGGCCGGCTCATCACTATCTACAAGGGCACCCACTTCGTGATCCCGAACCGGTGGGCACTGTGGGTCACCAAGGATGTCGGTAGTGCGACGTTTACCGCAGACTCGGCCTATGACCACAAGGACGCAGACCAGTACGACTGGAACAAACTTTCGGGCATCACCTTCACGCCGTGGCGGCCCGACCGCAACTCGAGCATGGTCGTCTGGCGCTACAACCTCGACAGCGCGACATATGAGGTCGGTCCGTTTTTCAACGTCGACTTCCGTTTCGTTTTTCCCACCGATGAGGAGATCATCACCGTGCCCGCGGATCAGACATTCACCTACTCGGTCGACTACGACGGAATTTCGGTGACCTACGGCGACATAACGGTTTCTAAGGCAACACCGGCGGAGCTCAAGCCCAATTTCTGGACCAGCGCCCGGGTAACCGGTTGGTTCGGCGGCAGCGAGGTGGCGCCGAGGACGATCTCCTACTACCAGAGTCGGAGCTGACCTGGCAGCGGTCAGTACTTCGTGTCGTCTTCGGAGACGATCTCGTCGATCTCGGTTTCGATTCGTTCGGTTTCGTCGCGGATTTGCCCGACGATCTGCTCGGTCTCGTCCTCGTACACTTCGCGTTCCGCGAGAGCGACCGCGGATGGGTAGTCCTCGGGGTATTCAATTGCCGCCGCGCCGGCTGTTGCGGCCGTGACCACCGGGATGGGTCCAGTCCGCGGCTCGTCATCGCGCACCGCGTCGAACACGTCGCTTTCGACGCCGTCGGTGACCCGGCGGCGTTCCTGCGGCGGGCGGGTGCGGTCCACCAGCCAACGACCCACGGCCACCGCGAGCGTCGCGGGCAGAAACACCAGCAGAGTGGTGAAGGCCGCGAACACGCTCAGTTCCGGCACGATCCCCTCCGCGTAGACGTTGCGGTAAAACAGCGAGATTGCCCAGACCGCGAGACCGCTCAGGACACCGGCAAAAAGGCCGGCCAGGAGCCAGCGCATAGCCAGGTCGCGGCGCCGATCCGGATCCGGGTTCGCCCGCGCGTCGGCCACCCCGTCCAGCAGTGCCCAGACCAGTGCCGCCACGGCGAACAGCACCACCAGAGCCACGCTGATAAGGCCGGCCTTGGTGGGATAGGTATTGATGAGCGTCCCCTGCACCAGTCGGAGCAGAACCATTCCGGCCGCGAACACCAGTCCGCGCGGCAACCACGTAGTCATGGATGCAGAGCCTAGCGAGTACCGTCACCGACCGTGACACATTCCGAACGGCGGGTCGGGCTTGCCGCCGGGATGGCCCAACGGCGGGTCCGCCTTGCCGCTGAGTTGGCTGCCCGCGATCTGGACGCATTGGTGGTCAGTGACCTAATCAATGTGCGCTACCTGACGGGTTTCACCGGCTCAAATGCTGCGTTGCTGGTGTTCGCCTCCACCTGCGATCCCGTGCTGGTCACCGACTCGCGGTACCGAATCCAGGCATTGCGACAGGCGCCTGATCTGGACACCGTGATCGAGCGTGCGGGCCCCCGACACCTGGTAGCGCGGGCCGTCTCGGCCGGAGCACGCCGAATCGGATTTGAGAGCCACGTTGTCACCGTCGATGGTTTCGAGGCCCTGGCGGCCGAAATCACCCTGGCGGCCGAAATCACCGGGGCGGCCGAACTCACCGGGCGTGTCGGCGCGGAATTGGTGCGTGCCCCCGGTGTCGTCGAGGGTCTACGGGAGGTCAAGGATGCCGGTGAGGTCGCGATGCTGAGTTCAGCGGCCGAGGCCGCGGATGCCGCACTGACGGCACTGGTGGCCGGCGGCGGCCTGCGACCCGGCCGGACCGAACGGGCCGTGGCCCGCGAGTTGGAGTCGTTGATGTTCGATCACGGCGCCGAGGCGCGGGCGTTCGACACCATTGTGGCGACCGGGGCGAATTCGGCAGTGCCGCATCATCGCCCGACCGATGCGATTCTGACACGCGGTGACTTCGTCAAGATCGACTTCGGGGCCGTGGTCGCCGGATACCACTCGGACATGACCCGCACCTTCGTCATGGGCGCGGCGGCGGACTGGCAGCGCGACATCTACGGGCTGGTGGCGCAGGCGCAACGGGCCGGGGTGGCGGCCCTGGAAGCCGGGGCACGGTTGTCCGAGGTGGATGGTGCGGCCCGACGGGTGATTGCCGATGCGGGCTTTGGGGAGAACTTCGGGCACGGACTCGGCCACGGTGTGGGACTTCAGATCCACGAAGCGCCCGGAATCAACTCCGCGACCGGCGGTACACTTCGTGCTGGTTCCGTTGTGACCGTGGAACCGGGTGTCTACCTTCCCGACCGTGGCGGGGTCCGCATCGAGGACACCCTGGTCGCCGGACGGCAGGGCCCCGAGCAGTTGACCCGGTTCCCGAAGGACCTGGCCATCGTCTAGGCGCCGACGACAGCAGCGCTGATAAACCCGAAGGAGAACGACCGACCGTGGCATCCACTGCCGATTTCAAGAACGGCCTTGTACTGAACATCGATGGCCAGCTTTGGACCATCATCGAGTTCCAGCACGTCAAACCGGGCAAGGGCCCGGCCTTCGTGCGGACCAAGCTCAAGAATGTGCTCTCCGGAAAGGTCGTCGACAAGACCTACAACGCCGGGGTGAAGGTCGAGACCGCCACGGTGGACCGCCGCGACACCACTTATCTATACCGGGATGGCAACGACTTCGTCTTCATGGACAGCCAGGACTACGAACAGCATTCGCTGCCGGAGTCACTCGTGGGCGACGCCGCGAACTTCCTGCTGGAGAGCATGCCGGTGCAGATCGCCTTTAATGAGGGTGCACCGCTCTACATCGAACTCCCCACGACCGTTGAACTGGTGGTCGCCAGCACCGAGCCCGGTCTGCAGGGTGATCGGTCCAGTGCGGGCACCAAACCGGCGAAGCTGGAAACCGGCGCCGAGATCCAGGTTCCGTTGTTCATCAACACCGGCGACAAGCTGAAGGTGGACTCCCGCGACGGAAACTACTTGGGCCGCGTTAATGCCTAATGGCATGGGGGCCGCGTTAATGCCTAATGGCATGGGGGCCGCGTTAATGCCTAACGGCATGGAGGCCGCGTTAATGCCTGAACATGACTGAACGCAAGCCCGACAAGGGGCGCCATCAGGCGCGTAAGCGCGCGGTCGACCTGCTCTTCGAGGCGGAGGCCCGTGGGTTGTCGGCAGCCGAAGTGGCTGAATCGCGTACCTCGCTTGCGAGCTC
>CAIWCQ010000260.1 GCA_903911165.1 uncultured Actinomycetes bacterium
GGTTGAACGGGTAGGTGAACGTTCCCCCCGGGGTGTTGTTGCAGCCCACGGCGAACGAGGACTGCAGGGTACCGGCCAGGGTCGCGGCGTCCCAGGTGTAGACATCACGGGTCGCGATGATCGGGCCGTAGTAGACATCGCCGCATCGCAAACCATCCGGAACGTCAACGGTCATGGTGTACGAGCCGCCCACTCGCTGGGCTTGGCCGTACCACTGGTAGGCCTTCGCGATCGGCATCGGTATGGCTGACACCACCGCGCACTGGTCCACACCGTCGGGTGGATTGCAGGAGGCGATCGTGAAGATCCAGGTGTGGAAGTCGTAGCGGCCCTCGATATTGAGGTTGTAGTGCCCGATAGTCATGGCGGCGTTGGCTGTCGGCGCCAGTGCCACCGCCGCCGGTGCCAGCATCGCGCCGAGCAGTGCCGCCCGCAGTGTGCGCAGCGTCCGCATCAGGCCTCCTTCGTGTCCTTTGAGGAGAATCTAGGCGCTGGCGGCCCGAGTGCACGGTGGAATGGGCGATAGCATCCTTTCGGTCCAGCGAACCCCGCCAACGGAAGGCCCTGTGAGCACAGATACGGCAGCGGCCCCACATCCGCCTGCTCAGCCACTCCGCGGGGGGCTGCGGGCGGGCTTGGTGATCGGCGCCCTCGGAGTTGTCTTCGGCGATATCGGCACCAGCCCCATCTACACCCTGCAGACGGTCTTCAACCCCGGCGATCCGCACCCGGTCCCGATCAATGTGAACAACGTCTATGGGGTGGTGTCGCTGATCTTCTGGTCGGTGATGGCCATCGTCACACTGACCTACGTCATGTTGGTGATGCGGGCAGACAATGACGGCGAGGGCGGGGTCATGGCCCTGATCACCCAGGTCCACCGGTTGGCGGACAAGTCCAGTCCTCGCGTCGTCGCCGCGCTGTCCACCCTCGGAATCCTTGGTGCAGCACTGTTTTTCGGTGACAGCATGATCACTCCGGCGATCTCGGTGCTCTCCGCCGTCGAGGGCCTCAAGGTCGTCGATCCGGGACTGGCCGAACTCGTGGTGCCCATCACCGTGGTCATCGTCGTCGGACTGTTCTCGGTGCAGCGCCACGGCACCGCGACGGTGGGCCGGTTCTTCGGCCCGGTGATGATCCTGTGGTTCGTCGTCATCGGGTTCTCCGGTGTGCGCGGCATCATGGGCCACCCGCAGATCCTGCGCGCACTGTCGCCGCTCTACGCCCTTGAGTTCATGGCCGATCACTTCCACATCGCCTTCTTCGCACTGGCCGCTGTCGTCCTGGCGGTCACGGGGGCCGAGGCGCTGTTTGCGGACATGGGCCACTTCGGCCGGGCGCCGATCACCCTCGCGTGGTTGGGCCTGGTGTTGCCGGCCTTGGTGCTCAACTACTTCGGGCAGGGCGCGTTGCTCATCGGCGACGAGAGCAACGTGAAGGCCCCGTTCTTCATGCTGTTCCCCGGCTGGGCACAGATTCCGATCATCGTGCTGTGCACATTGGCGACCGTGATCGCCTCCCAGGCGGTAATCACCGGGGCGTATTCGATGGTCTCCCAGGCAGCCCAGGTCGGCTATCTGCCACGGATGCGGATCGCGCACACCTCGGCGTCCTCCATCGGCCAGATCTACGTGCCGTGGGTCAACGGCCTGTTGATGGTGGCGGTCATCGTTCTGGTCTTGGCGTTCCGCAGTTCGGCGGCGCTCGGCTACGCCTACGGCATGGCGGTGACGGGGACCATCACCATCACCACGCTGCTCTTCCTGCACATCGCACGAATCCGGTGGGGGGTACCGCTGTGGCTGATTTTCCTCGGCGGCGGAGCCCTGCTGACCGTCGACCTGCTGTTCTTCGCGGCCAACCTGACCAAGCTGCTGCACGGCGCGTGGCTGCCGCTGCTGATCGGACTGATCGGCTTCACCGTCATGACCACCTGGCGGCGCGGCCGCGAGCTCGTCTTCGCCGCCAGGGAGAAGGCGGCAGAGCAGGCTCGGGGAAGGCTCAAGTCGCCGCCCACGCCGGGGTCAGAGCAGCTCGGGCCGCTGCGCGACTTCGTCCGCGATCTCGCCGAGCGCAGGCCAGTGCTGCCCCGTTTGCCGGGCACGGCGGTGTATCTCAACCGGGGCGGCGAGGCCGCCCCACTGGCCATGCGGGCCAACGTCGATCGGATCCACGTGTTGCAGGAGCACGTCCTGATCGTCTCGGTGGAGACCCAGCCGGTACCGCGGGTGCCCGATGCCGAACGCGTCACCGTTGAGGACCTCGGCTATCCCGATCACGGCATCTTTTACGTGGTGGTTCGGGTCGGCTACATGGAACGCCCGGACGTCCCCGCCGCACTCCGACTGGTCGATCCCGCACTGGCAGCGGGACCGATCGACGTGGACCACGCCACGTACTTCCTCTCCGACGTCAACCTGCGGGTCGGACCCGAACCGACGATGGCGGCCTGGCGCAAGCGACTGTTCGTCGCGATCTCCCGGATGACGTCCGACGCCGAGTACTTCGGGCTGCCGATGGACCGCACCATCATCATTGGCGCGCGAATCGAGATCTGACGCCCGGTTAGAGTTGGTTGATGTCGGAGTCGACGACGTGCGCGATCGTCGGTGGCGGCCCCGCGGGCATGGTGCTTGGTCTGCTATTGGCCAGAGCCGGGGTCGAGGTCACCCTGCTGGAGAAGCACGCCGACTTCCTTCGCGACTTCCGTGGCGACACAGTGCATCCCAGCACCCTGCGGCTGATAGGTGACCTCGGGTTGTGGGATGAATTTTCCAAGGTTCCGCAGAGCCGGATCGACCACCTGGGCATCGACGTGGCCGGCCGGCAGCTGACCCTGGTCGACTTTCGAAGGCTGGATCAGCCGCACCCGTACATCGCGATGGTGCCGCAATGGGATCTGCTGAACCTGCTCGCCGAGGCGGCCCGGGCCGAATCGACGTTCACCCTGAAAATGGAGCACGAGGTCACCGGACTGCTGCGCGAGGGCGACCGGGTGAGCGGGGTGCGGTTCCGCGGTCCCGCCGGTGAGGGTGAACTGACCGCCGTTCTCACGGTGGCCTGTGACGGTCGAACCTCGACGGTACGCAGCGAGTCCGGGCTGCCGATCCAGGAGTGGCCGGTGCCATTCGACGTGTGGTGGTTCAGGCTGCCCCGCGACGCCGACGCCGAGTACTCACTCGTCCCGCGCACCGCGCCGGGCCAGCTGTTAATCATGATTCCCCGCGAGGGCTACTTCCAGATGGCCTATTTGATCCCCAAGGGCAGCGACGAACGACTGCGGGCCCGCGGTCTGGAGGTCTTCCGCGACGAGGTCGCCGCGCTGGCCCCAGAGGCCGAGACCTCGCACCTGAAATCGTTCGATGACGTGAAGCTCCTTGACGTGAAACTCAACCGGCTCAAGCGCTGGCATACCGACGGCCTGCTGTGTATCGGCGACGCCGCGCATGCGATGTCGCCGATGGGCGGGGTCGGGATCAACATCGCGGTGCAGGACGCCGTCGGCGCGGCCACGTTACTGGCCGAACCGTTGCGCCGCCGGAATGTGACGGAGGCCGATCTCGTGGCGGTGCGCCGCCGCCGACTACCGGCGGCCGCTGTCACCCAGGCTTTGCAGCGGCTCATGCACCGCCGATTGGTGGTCCCGGTCTTTGCGGGTGCGGATGGGCAACCGCCCCGGGTGTTCGCCGCACTGCTGCAGAAGCTGCCCTGGCTGGCCGCGGTCCCGGCCCGCGTCATCGGGGTCGGCGTCCGGCCTGAACGGGCGCCCGCATTTGCGCGGCGCTGACCAGCCAGGTGTCCGAGATCACTGCCGCCGCGCCGCGCCACCGACGCCAACCTACGGTATCGTAGGTTACTGACCGGTAACCCAAGGAGGGCTGGTTCCATGACGGAATTGAAGTATCTCGAGCTCAACGGCGACCAGGTCGCCTATCAGGATTGCGGCCACGGTTCGGCTGTGTTGCTCATCCACGGGATGGGCGGCAGCTCGCAGACCTGGCGTGAGGTCATGCCGCACCTGGCGACGCGGCACCGGGTGATCGCGCCGGATCTGCTCGGCCACGGCCTGTCCGATAAGCCGCGAACCGATTACTCGCTCGGCGCGTTCGCGGTATGGCTGCGCGACCTCCTCGACCAACTCGGCATCTCACGCGTGACACTGGTCGGGCACTCCCTCGGCGGCGGCATCGCCATGCAATTCGCGCATCAGCATCCCGAGTACATCGAACGGCTGGTTCTGATCAGCAGCGGCGGCCTGGGGTCCGAACTCGGACACACTCTGCGGCTGATGTCAGCACCCGGAGCCGAATTCGTGCTGCCGATCATCGCTCCGCAGAAGGTCGTCGCCGCCGGCGAGCGATTGCGCGGATGGCTTGCCTCGCTGGGCGTGCGTAGCGCTCAAGCCGACGAAACCTGGAACGCCTACATTTCCCTTGCCGATCCGAATACCCGAGTCGCATTCCTGCGCACCTTGCGTTCGGTGGTCGACTACCGCGGCCAGGCCGTGAGCGCGTTCAACAAGATGCACTTCACCGCGGGCCTGCCCACCCTGCTGATCTGGGGTGAGCAGGACCGACTGATCCCGGTATCGCATGGTCGCGACGCCCACGAGGCGCTGCCCGGCAGCATGTTGGTGACGCTGCCGGGTGTCGGGCACTTCCCCCACGTCGAGGCGCCACTGGCGGTGACCGACACGTTGGACGAATTCATCGCCGCCACCGCGGCTTGGCACTGGCATCGGCCGGCGCCGATCGACGACATTGCGGGCCTGACCCGCTGCTGAGATCAGCGCGTGCCCGTTCTTGCCGATCCGATGAGGGGCGACGACCGATTCGCGACAGCCAGGCGGTCATCGATGGCCGAGATGCCAACCGGGCAGCCTCACGGCGCAGGAGTTCCGGCACGGTGATGCGCTCTGGCGCTAGCTCCGCCGTAGGGTGAGCGCGTGCCTGACATTCCTCCCGCGCTCACCGACACCGGCCACATCCATGAGGTGGCGATCATCGGCGCCGGGCCCGGTGGGATCACCGCGGCGCACCTGCTGCGGCGTAACGGGATCGAGGACTTCGTCATCCTGGAACGGGCCGGGGACGTCGGCGGGACCTGGCGCGACAACCACTATCCCGGCCTGGCCGTCGACATCCCGTCGCTGTGGTACCAGTTCCCGTTCGCCCGCGACCCCAACTGGTCGCGACTGTTCGCCTCCGGCCCGGAGATCCACCGGTACCTGCGCGATGTCGCCGACCGGGAAGGCGTCTATCCGCACCTGCAGACCGACACCGAGGTGGTGCGCCAGGTGTGGGACGACGACCACGCGGTGTGGCGCCTCGAGATCGCGGACGGCCGCGTCGTCCGAGCGCGGTTCCTGATCAGTGCGGTCGGCGGTTATGTCAACGCCAAACCCGATGTGCCGATCGACGGGATCGACGAATTCGGTGGGCGGGTCATGCGCCCGAACGACTGGGACGACTCCTATGACGTCGGTGGCAAACGGGTGGCGCTCATCGGAACCGGATCCAGCGGAGTGCAGATCGCCGGCGCGCTCGCCGGGGTGGCCGGCCAACTCGACGTGTATCAGCGCACGCCGGCCTGGGTGCTACCGAAGATCGACTTCGAGATGAGTCCCCGGATGCGAACTGTGCTGAAAGTGCCGGGTGTGCTGCCGGCGGTCGATGCGGCCGGACGCTGGATGATGGACCTGCTCCTCGTCGCTCCGATTTGCCACCTGCTGTCGAGACTGTCCGAGCGAACCCTGAAGCGGGTGATGCCTGCCTACGACGCGTACTGCCGCACGCTGTACCGCGGATTGTTGCGAGCAACCGTGCGCGACAAATCCATCCGGAGAAAACTGCTGCCCCGCTACGGCATCCTGGCCAAGCGCCCGGTGATCTCGAGTGCGTTCCTGCCTATCTTCAACCGGTCCGACACGGCCTTGGTTACCACGCCGATCGATCGGATCACCGCGACCGGGGTGCGAACCACCGATGGGATCGACCATCCCGTCGACCTGATCGTCACGGCTACCGGTTACCAGTTGTGGACCGATCCCGAAACCTACCGGCCCGGAACCATCATCGGCCGGGGCGGATTCGACCTCGCGGTGCACTACCGCACCCACGGACTGCAGAGTTACGCCGGCAGCGCGCACCCCGGCCTGCCGAATCGCTGGGAGTTGGTCGGCCCGGTCGGCTTCGTCGGCTTTGCGTGGTTCGACTACCTGCAGACGGTCACCACCCATGCGGTCCGTGTCATCGTCGAGACCCGCCGCCGCGGGGCGGCGGCCGCCGAAGTGACGCCCGCCGCCTTCGATGAACGCAACCGCAAACTTGAGCGCCAGGGCCGAGCCATGCGGCTCTACTTCACCGAGTGCAATCCCGGGCTGAACACCTACTTCGTCAACTCCCTCGGGCAGGCCGTCTACTACCGGCCCGAAACCATCGCTGCATCAAGGAGATTCAGCCGAGCCTCCCCGCTGGCGGACTACGCGTTCACGGCCGGGGCGTTCACGGCCGGGGCGTTCACGGCCGGGGCATTCACGTCGGGGGCAGTCACGGCGGGGGCATTCACGCCCGAGCCGGCCCAGACCACCCGGGAGGTGTCCGCATGAGCGAATCGGCGCAGCGGCCACTGGAAGGCAGAGTCGCCTACATCACCGGCGCCGCCCGCGGACAGGGTCGTGCGCACTGCGTCCGGTTGGCCCGCGCCGGGGCGAACATCGTGGCCATCGACGCGTGCGGTCCGGTTGGTGCGCACATCGGCTACCCACCCGCGCAGCCCGAGGATCTGGCCGAGACCGTTCGGTTGGTCGAGGACGAGGGCGCCAAAATCTCCGCGCACCCCGTCGACGTCCGCGACCTCGCCGGTCAGCAACGGGTGATTGCCAGTGCCGTAGAGCAATTCGGCCGCCTCGACATCGTGGTCGCCAACGCCGGTGTGATGAGTTGGGGCCGCGCCTGGGAGATTCCGGCCGAGCAGTGGCAGGAGATGATCGACATCAACCTGACCGGGTTCTGGAACACGATTAAAGCTTCGGCGCCGGCGATGATCGAGGCGGGCAACGGTGGGTCCATCATCGCGATCAGTTCGGCCGCGGGCATCAAGGCGGTTCCCGGCGCAGGGCATTACAGCGCAAGCAAGTTCGGCATCGTCGGACTCACCAATTCGCTGGCAATCGAATTGGGGGAGTATGAGATCCGGGTGAACTCGGTGCACACCTACGGCGTCGACACCCCGCTGGGCAACGACCCGTCGCTGTATGCGACCTTCGAGAAGCACCCCCGCTTTGCCTACAGCTTTTCGCCCGGGGCACTGGAAACGAATTCCCTGACCCCGCCAGAACAGGTCAGCGAGGTGGTGCTGTTTCTGGCCAGCGACGCCTCAGCCCTGATGACCGGCGCCCAGGTGGCTGCGGACAAGGGCTACCTCAAGATCTAGCCGCCGACCGCCTGCGCCGCCATCGCCTTGGCCCAGCGGTAGTCGGCCTTCCCAGCCGGCGAGCGCACTACCTTGTCGGTGCGAACGAATGCCTTCGGGATCTTGTATTGGGCGATGTGTGGGCGGCAGGCGTCGACCAATTCCGCGTCGGTGGCGGCTCTTCCCTCAGCGAGTTGAACGATCGCGACGACTTCGTTGCCCCAGCGTTCCGATGGCCGACCGGTGACCACGACGTCGTAGACGCTGGGATGGCTTGCGACTGCCCGTTCGACCTCCTCGGCGAAGATCTTCTCCCCGCCGGAGTTGATGGTCACCGAGTCGCGGCCGAGCAGTTCGATCCGGCCGTCGGCCAGGTAGCGGGCCTTGTCGCCGGGGATCGAGAACCGCACGCCGTCGATGGTGGGGAAGGTGCGCGCGGTCTTCTCCGCATCACCGAGGTAGCCCAGCGGCACGAACACCTGTCGCGCCAGCCAGCCCTCGCCCTCACCGGGATCCAGGATTCGACTGAAGTCCGCTGATACGACGGTGGTGTCGGCCATCGGAGTGAACGTCGCAGCCTGCATATCGGCGCCTTTGGTCGCGATACTGGTCATCTGCGCGCCGGACTCCGAAGCCCCGACGGCATCCATGATGATCAGGTTCGGAAGCGCGGCCAGTAGCCGGTCGCGGATTGTCGGCGACAGCGGCGCGCCGCCGTTGGTCAGGGCCATCAGCCCGGTCAAGTCGTAGTCGCCCTTTTCGATGGCGTCGACTAATGGCCGAGCCATCGCATCGCCCACCACCGGGATGCTCAGCACGCGCTCGCGTGCGGCGAGCCGCAGGATGGCGTCGGCGTCGAAATGTTTGACGTCGTCGGGCACCGCGACCCAGCCGCCGGCGCTGAGCGTGTTGAAGACACCCCACTGGGCGGCGCCGTGCATCAGCGGCGGCAGGACGAGGAACGACCGCATCCCCGGCGCCGCGAGGGACTGTTGGGTGAGATCCTCATAGGAGGTCAACTCCGGTCCGCCGGTGAACGGCCGGCCACCCATCGCGGACATGAAGATGTCATTTTGACGCCACAGCACACCCTTCGGCATCCCGGTTGTCCCGCCGGTGTAGAGAATGTAGAGGTCGTCTCCGCAGGGGGTCGGCATCCCGCCGACGGGTTGCGCTGTGGCGGTGATGGATTCGTAGTCCACCGCACCGGGGAGCAGTGCATTGCCGGAGTCGTCGGAAACCTGGATGAGAACGTCGAGTTGGGGTAGGCGGTCGCGCACGGCGAGTACGTGGGGGGCGAACTCGGCCGAGTAGACCAGAGCGCGGGCACCGGCGTCGTTGAGAAGATAGAAGAGTTCCTCTTCGACGTAGCGGTAGTTGACGTTGAACGGCGCGACGCGGGCGCGGTAGCCGGCCACCATGGCTTCGAGGTACTCGTTGCCGTTGCGCAGATACAACCCGACGTGGTCCTGTCCGGACTCGTGGCCTTGCAGTTGATCGCGTTCGGTGTGACAGCCGAGTCCCTGTTGAGTGAGGTAGTGGGCGATACCGTCGATGCGGGCGTCCAGTTGCGCGTAGCTCAGTCGGCGGTCTCGCCAGATCAGCACAGTCTGTTCCGGGATGGCCGTCGCGACGGTGCGGAACACGGTGGACAGATCGAAGATGGCGTCGGTCATAAGGACACTGTATTCGCCGTCCGACGGGGTCATTATTCGCCGTCCGGCGGGGGCATAGAGTCTGTCCAAAGCCGACTAACCGACACCATGAGGCCACATCGTGAGCAAAGCCCGGATCGACTTTCCAGCCCGCATCGGAGTCTGGTGGGCCAGTGATACCTGGCCCATGTCGGCCGCGCAGGACGTGGCGCGCGAGATCGAGGCCCTCGGCTTTGGTTCGCTGTTCATTCCCGAGGTGGGCCTAAAGGATTGCATGGTCGAATCGGCGGCTTTCCTGGCCGCCACCGAGCGCCTCGTGGTGGGCACCGGCATCGCCAACATCCACGCCCGGATCGCCGGAACGACAGAGGGTGGCGGGCGCACGCTGACCGCGCTGTATCCGGGCCGCTTCGTGCTTGGCCTGGGAGTCAGTCACGGACCGTTGGTGGAGAACATGCTGGGCGGCACCTACGACAAGCCGTTGGCGACCATGCGCGGCTACCTGGACCGGATGGCCGCACTGCCGGCAATGATCGAACCCGGTTCGGGTCGGCCGGTTCGTTTACTCGCCGCGCTTGGGCCCAAGATGATCGAGTTGTCGGGCACCCACGCCGACGGCGCGCACCCCTACCTCGTGACCCCCGCGCAGACCGCGGTCACCCGGGAGATCCTCGGCCCGCAGAAATGGATCGTCTCCGAGCAGGCGGTGGTCATCGGCGGCGATGCTGCGGAACAGATGACTCGCGCGCACCTGCACCTGCAGATCTACTCGGGGCTGCCGAACTACCGCAATTCGTGGCTTCGGCAGGGATTCGACGAGTCCGATCTGGTTCCAGGCGGATCAGACCGGCTGGCGGCCGGCATCGTCGGCATGGGGTCGGTCGAGCACGCCGCCGCTACCGTGACCGCGCACCTCGATGCGGGCGCCGATCACGTGGTGGTTCAGGTCCTCGGCGACGGCAACCCCTCCTGGGACCCGCGCCCCGCGTTGCGAGAACTGGCCGCAGTGCTGGGACTGTCCAGCGCTACCTCTTGAGCCAGGCCCGGACGGTGCCGAGGTCGCGGGTGTAGTTGTCGTACCACTCGTCGACGAAGATGGATGCGCCGCTGAGCTTGCTGCTGCCCTGCCAGATCAAACGGATTCGGATGGCGCCGCGGGAGTAGACGTCGACTCGATCGTCGATCGCGCGCCGCCGCCAGCCCTGCTCCTCGCTGGACTGGGCGAGGGCGGCACGCTCGTCGGTCGCAGTGGTCACGAAGCCTCCCTCGGCAGCACGGTGAACTTCATGGTCGGCCAGCGCGCGGAAGTGGGGATTCCCTCTCACGGCGAGCAACTCGCAGCGTACCGCTACACCCCGGACCGGGCCTCAGCCGCGTGCTCGGTGAACCAAGTCGGCTGCTGCCGAACGTAACTCACTGATCGACGCGAGCGCACGACCGAATCCGGCCCGGGTGTACGCCTCGCCGCGCGGCGTGTGCACCTTGAGGTCGAGGCCGTATCGGTCGATA
>CAIWCQ010000261.1 GCA_903911165.1 uncultured Actinomycetes bacterium
ACGCCCCAGTGCGCGCGGTGTGCCGCCGACGTCCACACTTTCTGTCCGTTGAGCTTCCAACCGCCCTCGGCGCGGGTGGCTTTGGTGCGCAGGGCGGCCAGATCCGATCCGGCACCAGGCTCACTGAACAGCTGGCACCAGATCAGCTCACCCCGCAGGGTCGCCGGAACGAACCGGTCGATCTGCTCGGCCGTGCCGTGCTCGAGGATGGTCGGCACCGCCCACCAGCCGATGACCAGGTCGGGTCGCACGACGCCGGCGGCGGCGAGTTCGGTGTCGATGAGCAGTTGCTCGGCGGGCAGCGCTTCGCGACCATAGGGCTTCGGCCAGTGCGGCGCCAGGAGGCCGTTGTCCGCCATCGCGACCTGGCGTTCGCGCTCCGGAAGGACGGCTACCTCCGCGACCGCCGAGGAGATCTCCGGACGAAGATGAGCGACGGAGTCCAGATCGATATGCAACTCGCGGCGCACGCCCGCGAGCGTCAACTCAGCAACCCGGCGCAGGTTGGCCGAACGGCCGCCGAGGAACTGGGCGATCCCGTAGGCGCGGCGGAGGTACAGGTGCGCGTCGTGTTCCCAGGTGATACCTATGCCGCCGAGGATCTGTATGCAATCTTTGGCGTTAGCCTTGGCGGCCTCGACTCCCGCACCGGCGGCGACCGCCGCCGCGATCGACAGCTGGGCGTCGGCGGCGTCGGAGGTGACGATCGCCGCGGCCGATGCCGCGTCGGCGGCCGCTACCGAGATCTGCTGGGAGCGCAGAAGCATCTCCGCACACATGTGCTTGATGGCCTGGAAGCTGCCGATCGGCTTGCCGAATTGCTCGCGAACCTTGGCGTATTCGGCGGCCGTCTCCAGAGTCCACCGCGCAACTCCGGCGGCCTCGGCAGCCATCAGGGTCGCCGCAAGATCGGTAAACCGCCGACGCGATACGGCCAGTCGGGTCGCTGGCGCGGAGTCCAACGTGACCCGGGCCAACGAACGGGAAAAATCGGTGGCCGCCAAGGGTTCCACGGTCACGCCGTCAGCACCGGCGTCGAGGGCCACCACGTGATCGCCGACCGGCAACAGCAGCAGGCCGGTAACCGAAGCGCCGAGTACGTGCTGAGCCGATCCGGACACCCGGCCGGACTCCTCGCGAAGGTCGGCGGTCAGGGCCGCACCCGCAGTCAGCTGCCCGGACGACAACGCTTGGAGGACGGCGGGATCGGTGACCACCAGTGAGGCCAGTGCCGTCGTGGCGACCGGGCCCGGGATCAGCGCCCGCGCCGCCTCCTCCACCATCGCGCAGAGGTCGATCACCGAACCGCCCGCGCCGCCCGCACTCTCTTCGACGGCGACGCCGAACAGACCGAGTTCGGCGATCCCGTCATACACCGCCTGCCACGCGTCGCCTCGCCCGTGCTCGACGTCGCGGACGGTGTCCGGGGCGCCGGTACCGGCAGCCCAGCTTCGGATCAAGTCGCGGACGGCGAACTGTTCGTCGGTGATGGTGGCAGACACCGTCGGCTCCTCATGGTTCGGCGTGAGATGGGCTCAACAGACAACTGAACCCACTAGAACGTGTTCTAATAGTGCCAGCGATCAAGCGTTAAGTCGACATCGGCCACCGCCCGCGGAGGGAGACGTCAGGAGTGTCGTCAGCAGTCCCCTCACCCGCCGGCGGCTCAGCGGCCGGTTCCCAGCCGCGCGAAGTAGTGCCGGTGTCGGTGCTCACCGAGTCGGAACTCGGCTCGGAGGCCCAGCGGGAGCGGCGGAAGCGAATCTTGGACGCGACATTGGCGATCGCCTCCAAGGGCGGCTTCGAGGCAGTCCAGATGCGCGCGGTGGCGGACCGCGCCGATGTCGCGGTCGGCACGCTGTACCGATATTTCCCCTCCAAAGTGCACCTGCTGGTGTCGGCGCTCGGCCGAGAGTTCGAGCGCATTGACGCCAAGACGGACCGGTCGGCGTTAACCGGAGCAACCCCCTATCATCGGCTGAGTTTCATGGTGGGCAAACTCAACCGCGCGATGCAGCGAAACCCGTTGCTGACCGAGGCGATGACGCGCGCCTACGTCTTCGCCGACGCATCGGCCGCCGGCGAGGTCGACCACGTCGAGAAGATCATCGACGCGATGTTCGCCCGCGCTATGAGCGACGGCGAACCCACCGAAGATCAGTACCACATCGCGCGGGTCATCTCCGACGTGTGGCTGTCCAACCTGCTGGCGTGGCTCACCCGTCGGGCGTCGGCCAGCGACGTTGGCAAGCGCCTCGACCTCGCGGTCAGATTGCTCATCGGCAGCGACGAACTCTCGTAGCCGCTATTTGAGGTACGGGGCCAACAGCTTCGACCAGGCCTTGCTCAGTTGCTCGTATTCCTCTTGGCAACCGGCCGCCCGCTCTTCGGGCAACTGCTCGTCGGTGATCGTGTCAGCGACGGCGCCGGGGGCCCATCCGTAGATCCAGCATTTGAGGTTGAACATCCGGGTCTCATTGATCGAATGTGCGGCGGCGAAATCGGCCGGGGCTACGCCGCCGCGTTGCAGTGCCCACAACTTGAACATCCGGGCGTAGTCCTCGGTGACCCGGCCAGGATCCGGGAAGTTCTTCAGGACGCCGTCGGGTTCCAGAATCGCGAACGCCGCGAGTTGATCCGCAACATCCTCTTCGCGACCGGTCACCGGGAGGTCGTAGAGCGAAATGACGGCGTGGCCAAGTTCGTGGAAGAACGTCCCGATCGTGGCGTTGGTCGCTTCCTCGAAGGAGTTCGGCGCGTCGTCATCGCCGAACAGGCGCAAACTCAGATCGACCAGTTCGTAGCAGATCTTTATTCTGCGGTCGGTGCTGTTCCAGGTGGCGTTGGCCTGCCCGCACTGTTCACCGACCAGCGCGACGTCACTGGGAAGCTTGAGGGCGGAGTTGACGTCAGCGGCCAGTTCCTCGAGCAGGCCCTTGTTCTTCATCAGATCGCGGCCGTGGATCGATTCGGGGGTGGTGGCATCCCCGTAGCTGACGATCATTCGCCCGGGGTAGGGATCGACCTTGGCGGCGCCGCAACCGGCGATCACCAGTACGGCAATCACCAGTACGGCAATCAAAGTCGCGGCTCGCGAGGATCCGCTGCCGAACCCGCGAGGCCCGAACCCAAGAAGCACTCAATCTCTCCTGCTCGCTCCGGTCGCCTGGACTATCTCTCCCGCGGCTGATGCTACGGCTTGCGCGATGCGCACAGCGGAACCGAGCGGCCGGAAAACATTTTAGTGAAAATGATTTTCATTTGTACTAGACTCCGGTGATGCATAGTCGACGCGTCGCCGCCCTGTCGACACTTGTCCTGATCGCGAGCATCAGCGGATGCGGAGCCGATCGAAGGGCGGACTCGCCCCCACCGTCAAGCGCCTGCCCCACCACGCCGGTAGACGTGGTCGTCAGCGTCGATCAGTGGGGAGACATCGTCGGCGAACTCGGCGGCGCCTGCACTGCCGTGGTGACGGTACTGGCCAGTTCCTCGGTGGACCCACACGATTACGAACCCTCGCCGGCCGACGCCGCGTCGTTCGCGGGCGCGAAACTCGTCGTGGTCAATGGTGCCGACTACGACCATTGGGCATCGGATCTGGCCGCAACGTCGGCCCCTGCCGCACCGGTCGTCAGCGCCGCCGAGGTAACCCAGACCCCGGACGGCGCCAACCCGCACCTTTGGTACAGCCCCGCGGCCGTGACCGCCGTCGCTGATGCGGTCACCGCGGCACTGTCGAAGATCGATCCGGCCGCGGCCGAATACTTCACCGAACGGCGGGCGGCCTTCACCACAACCATGGCGCCTTACTCAACGCTGATCGACACGATCAAGGCGGGCGCATCCGGCAAGTCCTATGCCGCCACTGAAAGCGTCTTCGACTATTCCGCCGAAGCGCTAGGCCTGGTCAACAAGACCCCCCAGGGATACCAGCGAGCGGCCGCCAACGAGTCCGAACCTGCGCCCGCGGACATCGAGGCGTTCCGGAAAGCGTTGGCCAACAGCCAAATCGACGTCCTCATCTACAACACCCAGACCGAGGGATCGATACCGGAACAGATTCGCGCCGCGGCCGAGGAAAACGGGGTCCCGGTGGTCGACGTCACCGAGACGGTGCCACCCGGTGAGACGACTTTCGTCGGCTGGCAGGACAAGCAACTCACCGCGCTGGCCCGGGCCCTCGGTGTCACCGACTGACACCGACATCGCCCTTGCGTTCACCGATGTCAGCGCCGAGCGCGGCGGCCGGCTGATCTGGTCGGAGGCCACCTTCGACGTGCCCGCCGGAGGCATTGTGGCGGTGATCGGTCCCAATGGTTCGGGGAAGACGACCCTGCTTCAGATGATCCTGGGCCTGCACGCCCCCGCATCCGGCGAACTGTTGGTGTTCGACCAGGAACCGGGTGAGAACAACGACCGGATCGGATACGTACCGCAGCACTACGCGGCCGGGGCCGGCGAGGCTATTCGCGCTACCGACGCAGTGCTGCTGGGATTGGTCGGCAATCACTGGGGCCTGGGTCGGGCAAGCACGCAACAGCGCGCACAGGTCGACGAGGCACTGGCTGAGGTCGAGGCCACCGCGTTCGCCACCAAGCGTCTCTCCACGCTCTCCGGCGGGCAACGCCAACGGGTGGCGATCGCCGAGGCGATTGTTTCCAAACCCCGCCTACTGATTCTCGACGAACCGTTGGCGTCGCTGGACCTGCGAAGCCAACGCGAGATCGTCAACCTGCTCGCTGATCTGCACCGCAAACTGGCCGCCACCGTCCTGGTGGTCGCCCACGACATCAACCCGCTGTTGCCGATTCTGGATAGCGCGATCTACATCCTCGACCAACACCCGCACTATGCCCCGATCAACACGGTGATCGACGATGCCCTGCTGACACATCTGTACGGAACGCCGGTACGGGTCGCCCACACCGCGCAGGGTGATCTCTACATGCGAAGTGTGCTGTGAGTACCGCCGTCGTGGCGCTGGGCTACCAGGACAACTGGCGAGAAATTCTGATGTCTCCCTTCATGCGCAACGCTCTGCTCGGAGGCACCATCATCGCCCTGGCCGCTGGGCTGATCGGCTACTTCATCATCATCCGCCGCAACGCGTTCGCGGCACACGCGCTGGCCCATATCGGTCTGCCCGGGGCCACCGGAGCCGTCCTCATCGGGCTGCCGCCGGTGCTCGGACTCGGGGTGTTCTGCCTCGGCGGCGCGTTGGTCATCGGCGCCCTCGGCTCGCGTGCCGATGATCGCGATGTGGTCACCGGGACCACGCTGGCATTCGCCACCGGACTGGGTTTGTTCTTCAACTCGCTCGCGACGAAAAGCTCCAGCACCATGACCAACGTCCTCTTCGGCAACCTGTTGGCGATTTCCCGTGCTCAGCTGGTGGCCTTCGCGTTCCTGCTGGCGGTGCTGGCCTTGAGTATCGGCGTCTGCTACCGCCCATTGCTGTTCAGCTCGGTGAACGCGCCGGTCGCCGAGGCCAAGGGTGTGCCGGTGCGCGCGCTGTCGATCGTCTTCATGGTGTTGTTGGCAGGGGCGGTGACGATGGCCGTGCAGGTGGTCGGGACGCTGCTGCTGTTCGCCCTGATCGTCACACCGGCCGCGACCGCGATCATGCTTACCCCGCGGCCCGTGGCCGCGATGACGATCTCCGCCGTCATCAGCGTGTTCTCGGTATGGGCCGGTCTCGGCGCGTCGGCGATGTTCAACACCCCGCCCAGTTTCCTGATCGTCACCATCGCCTGCGCCATCTGGCTGGCGATCTGGATCGCCGATCGGCGGCAGACCCGCCGCACGGTCGCATCGACTCCTTAGGCTGGGCGGGTGACCGCAGTCGACCTCAACGCCGATCTCGCCGAGGGATTCGGGATCTGGGAACTCGGCGATGACGACGCCCTGCTCGATATCGTCACCAGCGCCAACCTCGCCTGCGGTTTTCATGCTGGAAACCCGGTGGGTCTGGCACGCACCTGCCGGTCCGCCGCCGAGCGCGGCGTGCGAATCGGTGCACAAGTCGGCTACTTCGATCTCGCCGGATTCGGCCGACGCCGGATCGAGGTCGCACCGGACGAACTGAGCGCCGACGTGATCTACCAGATCGGTGCGCTGCAGGCACTGGCCCGGGCCGCCGGAACAACCTTGGGATACGTCAAACCACATGGCGCGCTGTACAACACGATCGTTACGGACAGCGAGCAGGCGCGGGCCGTCGCTAATGCCGTTAACGCGGCGGACCCGGAACTCCCGGTACTCGGTTTGGCTGGCTCGGTGTTCTTCACCGAGGCCAGACGGCTGGGCCTACGGACCGTTGCCGAAGCTTTCGCTGACCGCGCCTATCAACCCGACGGACAGCTCGTACCCCGCAGTGATCCGGGCGCGGTGTTGCACGACCCGGTGCAGATCGCCGAGCGGGTGCTGTCCATGGCAAAAACCGGAACCGTCACCGCCGTCGACGGTTCGGTGATCGGTATTGAGTTGGAATCGATTTGCGTTCATGGTGATTCGCCAGGCGCGGTAAAGATCGCCGGTGCCGTGCGCGACCGGTTGCGCTCCGAGGGAATCGAGTTGGCGGCATTCACCTAACCGAACTGGACTGCAGTCAGCGCCTGCGCTGGCGCGCGATCTCGGCGAGAACCACACCCGCCGCCACCGCGGCGTTGAGCGACTCCGTCGGACCTGCCATCGGGATCGACACCACCGCGTCGCAATTCTGACGCACCAGCCGCGACAACCCCTTGCCCTCGGATCCGACGACCACCACCACCGGGCCGGCCGCATCCAACTCGTCGAGGGCCGTGTCGCCCTCAGCAGCTAGTCCGATGACTCGGACACCGGCAGCTGCCCACTGCCCCAGCGTGCGATTGAGATTGGTGGCCCGCGCTACCGACACCCGGGCGGCCGCGCCTGCGCTGGCGCGCCACGCCACCGCGGTCACGGAAGCCGAGCGTCGCTGCGGTATCAACACACCGTGTCCGCCGAAGGCTGCCACCGAGCGCACGATCGCTCCCAGGTTGCGCGGGTCGGAAATGTTGTCCAGCGCCACCAGCAGGGCAGGCTGCACGTCACTGGTTGCGGCGGCCAGGAGATCGTCGGGGTGGGCGTATGCGTAGGGCGGAACCTGCAGTGCGATGCCCTGATGCAGGCCATTGGAGCTCATCCGGTCGAGGTCGTGGCGTGGCAGCTCGAGGATCGGGATACCGCGGTCCGCGGCCAATGTGACCGACTCGGTCAACCGCTCATCGGCTTCGGCGCCCAGGGCGACGTAGAGGGCTGTCGCCGGCGCGTGCGCACGCAGGCACTCCAGTACCGGATTGCGGCCCAGGACGGTTTCGGTCTCGTCTGCCGGCTTAGCCGGTCTGCGGGCCTGTTGGGCTGCTCGTTTTGCCGCGGGGTGATGGGGCCGCTTGAGAGCGGGCGGGGTGGCGCCCCGCCCCTCGAGTCCGCGTCGGCGGACACCTCCGGAGCCCACTGTCGGACCCTTTTTGGTGCCCTCCTTACGGATTGCGCCGCGCCGTTTCGAATTGCCCGCCATCTCTAGTTGACCTCTCCTTCGGCCAGCGCCCATTGCGGACCGTCGGCGGTGTCAGTGACGTCGATCCCAGCCTGCTTGAGCCGGTCGCGAATCTCATCGGCTCCAGCCCAGTCCCGATCGCGCCGGGCATCATCGCGACGCCGCAACTCGGCGGCGACCAGGACGTCGACCGCGGCCAGCGCAGCGGCGGTTTCATCCCGGGTCTCCCAGCGCTCATCGAGAGGATCGCAGCCCAGAACCGCAGTCATCGAACGTATTTCGCCGGCCCTGGCCAGTGCGGTGTCGTGATCGCCGGCTTCCAAGGCGCGGTTGCCGTCGGCGCGAGCAGCGTGCACCTCTGCGAGGGCGGCAGGAACGGCGAGGTCGTCATCGAGTGCCGCACCGAACTTGACCGTCCAACTCGTCGGAACCACCGAACCGACACGCGTTCGGACCCGGTGCAGGAACTCTTCGATACCAGTGTAGGCCTTGGCCGCATCCTGCAACGCCGTCTCGGTGAACTCCAGCATCGACCGGTAGTGGGCGCTGCCGAGGTAATAGCGCAATTCCGCCGGCCTGACTCGTTGCAGCACAGCGGGAATCGCCAGCACATTGCCCAGCGACTTGCTCATCTTCTCGCCACCCATGGTGACCCAGCCGTTGTGCAGCCAGAAGTTGGCGAAGCCGTCTCCGGCGGCGCGTGCCTGGGCGATCTCGTTCTCGTGGTGCGGGAACACCAGATCCATTCCGCCGCAGTGGATGTCGAACTCAGCCCCGAGGTACTCATGCGCCATGGCGACGCACTCGGAATGCCAACCCGGACGGCCGCGACCCCAGGGTGTGGGCCAGGACGGTTCCCCCGGTTTGGCGCCCTTCCACAAGGTGAAGTCTCGCTGGTCGCGTTTTCCGGTCCCGACCCCCTCACCCTGATGGACATCGTCGAGCCGATGGCCGGAGAGTTGCCCGTATTCACCGAAACTCACAACGTCGAAATAGACATCGCCGTCGCCACAGTAGGCGTGGCCGGTGTCGATCAACCGCTCGATGAGTTCGACGATCTGGGTGATGTGCCCGGTTGCGCGGGGTTCCGCAGACGGAGGAATCACCCCGAGCGCGTCGTAGGCGGCTGCGAACGCGCGTTCGTGGGTGGCCGCCCATTCCCACCATGGCCGGTCGGCCTCTGCCGCCTTGGTGAGGATCTTGTCGTCGATGTCGGTGACATTTCGGACGAACGCGACGTCAAAACCTTTGGCCAGCAACCAGCGTCGCAATATGTCGAAGGCCACCCCGCTGCGGACGTGCCCGATATGCGGCAGCCCCTGCACGGTGGCCCCGCACAGGTAGATCGATGCCCGCCCCGGGCGCAGCGGCACGAAATCACGCAGGGCACCGGTATAGGTGTCGTGCAAGCGCAGGCCGGCGGCTCCGGTGGTCACGACGTGGCAGCTTACCGGGAAGCCGCGATGACCAGAGCGGTCGCAATAGCGGCCATTCCCTCACCGCGGCCGGTCAGCCCGAGTCCGTCGGTCGTGGTGGCCGAGACCGATACCGGTGCGCCAAGCAGATCAGTGAGCACTTGCTGGGCCTCGCCTCGGCGCGGTCCGACTTTCGGAGCGTTGGTAATGACCTGGACGGCGGCATTGCCAGGCGTGAATTCACTCTGGATGAGTAAATCTCGGACATGGGTGAGCATCTGCGCTCCGGTGACGCCGCGCCACTGCGGCTGGTCGACGCCGAACACGCTGCCCAGATCACCGAGGCCCGCCGCCGAAAGCAGTGCGTCGCACAACGCATGGATCGCGACATCGCCGTCGGAATGACCGGAGCAACCATCGGCGCCGTCGAACAACAAGCCGAGCAGCCAGCAGGGCCGGCCGGCCTCGATTGGGTGTACGTCGGTTCCGATACCAACCCTGGGGAACGCGTTGTTCACGGACTCAACACCGCCCGCGCCAACCGGAGATCCAGTGGCGTGGTGATCTTGAACGCCAGCACATCACCGTCGACGGTGTGAACGGGTGTGCCGAGGTTCTCCACCAGTGACGCATCATCAGTGCCGGCGAAACTACCGACCCGCTCGTAGGCCCGTCGCAACAAGGCAGCCTCAAAGCCCTGCGGGGTCTGCACCGCGCGCAGACCGGCCCGCTCAGGGGTTCCGAGGACGACCCCGTTGGCGTCGACAACCTTGACTGTGTCGACCACGCGCAGAACCGGGATGACGGCACGCACGCCATCGACGAGCGCAGCCACTACCCGACGGATCTGATCCGCGGGGGTGAAGGGCCGGGCCGCGTCATGGACGAGGATGAATTCGGCGTCGCCGACCGCCGCCAACGCACGACCGACGCTGTCGTGTCGTTCCGCACCACCTTCGACGACGGTGGCACGATCTCCGAGCAACGCGGCGGCCTGAGAGACCCGATCGGCGGGCACAGCGACCACCACCCGCCCGATCACACCGGAAACGAGCAAGCCGTCAACAGCGTGCTCGAGCATCGTCCGTCCGCCTAACTCGACGAAGGCTTTGGGAATCCCGGCGCCGAGCCGTTCACCGGACCCGGCGGCTGTGACAACCGCAACTGTCTTGGACACCGATGCCCTCAGGGCAGTCAGGAAGCGGTGGCCAGAACCTCGTCGAGCATGGTCATTGCCCTGGCGTCGTCGGTGTTCTCGGCCAGAGCCAACTCACCTACGAGGATCTGCCGCGCCTTGGCCAGCATTCTCTTCTCGCCAGCCGAAAGGCCACGTTCCTGGTCCCGGCGCCACAGGTCGCGAACCACCTCGGCGACCTTATTGACGTCGCCGGAGGCAAGTTTCTCAAGGTTGGCCTTGTACCGGCGCGACCAGTTGGTCGGCTCCTCGGTATGCGGGGCCCGCAGCACCTGGAAAACCTTGTCCAGGCCCTCCTGGCCAACCACGTCACGCACACCCACGTACTCGGCATTGTCTGCGGGCACTCGAACGGTCAGATCACCCTGCGCGACCTTCAGGACGAGGTACTCCCTAGATTCGCCCTTGATGGTTCGGGTTTCTATCGCTTCGATCAATGCAGCACCGTGATGTGGATAGACAACGGTGTCTCCGACCTTGAAAATCATCAGATTCGAGCCCCTTTCACACCCCAATGTTAGCACGCCACCGAACGGGGTGTGGAACAACGGTGCAGGTCAGGGCCATCACAGGTGAACAGCAGGGGTTGACAGCGCGGCAGATCCATGCAACACGGGTCGAATACCGCTGTCGATAGGACTGCCAGCACACCTCAAGCCCGGTATCTACCGCCGGACCCGGCTACCTACTACTGTGCACAGTCGTACCTTCTCGGCGCACTGCACAGCCGCCGAACTCACCGAGCAGGAGGCCGCCGTGAACCGCTTGAAGATCCGCCTCTGTGCCACCTCGGCGAGCCTCGCTGCCTGCGGTGTGATCCTCGCCGGTTGCGGTTCTGGGCAAATTTCCCAGACCGCCACCCAGCAGGCCGCCGTGAACGGCACGGCCGCCCAGGCCAAGGACATCGCCCTCCGCAACGTTCACCTGTTGGCCGAACAGACGTCAGACTTTCTCCAACCCGGAGCGACGGTGCCGTTGCTGTTCGTCGCCGCCAACAACTCCGTAGAAGCTGGCGACACACTGGTTGCCATCACCTCCGATGTCGGGACTGTGGCAGTGACCGGCAACGGCGCCATCCCCGCCGGCGGCGCACTGGTCGTCGGCCCAGCCGGCGAAGGCGCCGAGGCGATGGGCAGCGCACGTCCCGTCGTCGCCGAGGTGACATTGACCGAGCCGGTCACCAACGGCCTCACCTACAACTTCACATTCGACTTTGCGAAGGCCGGAAAGGTCACTGTCGCGGTACCGATCTCCGCCGGCGAACCAGCCCCGGAGTAGCCCCGGAGTAGCCCCGACGGCCTGCCGCACTGACACGTCGCGCGCGTCCACGGATCTGTCGCACTCGGCGGCTAGCGTCATCCGGGTGGGAAAACCTCGATCTCAGTATCGCTGCTCCGAATGCAAACACATCACCGCGAAATGGTTCGGGCGATGCCCCCAGTGTGAAACGTGGGGCACCCTCGATGAGGTTGCCTTCGCCGCCACTGCCTCCGGCGCAGTCCGGGGCGGCACCATCCCGTCCACGCCCGCGGTTCCGATCAGCAGCATCGATCCGGATCGCACCCGACATTTTCCCACCGGCGTAAGCGAACTCGACCGGGTGCTCGGCGGCGGTGTTGTGCCCGGTTCAGTGAGCCTGCTGGCGGGAGATCCGGGCGTCGGGAAATCAACGTTGCTGCTGGAGGTGGCCCATCGGTGGGCGCAGTCGGGGCGGCGTGCGCTTTACATCTCCGGCGAAGAGTCGGCGGGGCAGATCCGGATGCGTGCCGAGCGCACTGGAAGCAGCCACGACGAGGTCTTCCTGGCCGCGGAGTCCGACGTTGCGACCGTGCTCGGCCACATCGACGCCGTGAGCCCTAGCCTGGTGATCGTCGACTCGGTTCAGACTATGAACGCCGGCGACACCGACGGTGTAGTCGGTGGGGTGACCCAGGTTCGCGCGGTGACCACGGCACTGACTGCCGCGGCGAAATCAAGCGGCATCGCGATGGTGCTCGTCGGCCATGTCACCAAAGATGGCGCTATCGCGGGTCCGCGTTCACTTGAGCATCTCGTTGACGTGGTGCTGCACTTCGAGGGCGACCGCAACACGGCGCTGCGGATGATCCGTGGCGTCAAGAACCGTTTCGGTGCGGCAGACGAGGTTGGGTGTTTTCTTCTGCAGGACAACGGAATCCAGTGTGTCGCCGATCCTTCCGGGTTATTCCTGGACCAACGACCCGAACCGGTCCCCGGCACCGCCGTGACGGTGACACTGGACGGAAAACGTCCGCTGATCGGCGAGATCCAGTCACTGTTGGCGAAGCCGGCCAATCCCGGGGCACCCCGGCGCGCCGCCGTCAGTGGAATCGACCAGGCGCGTGTCGCGATGATCATCGCCGTACTCGAAAAACGAGCCATGGTGCCGATCGGCGCGATGGACATTTACCTGTCGACGGTGGGCGGCATGCGGCTCACCGACCCGTCCTCGGACCTCGCGGTGGCGATGGCGATGGCCTCGGCGTTCATCACCAGACCGCTTCCGGCCACCACCGTGGTGATCGGCGAAGTCGGACTTGCCGGCGATCTCCGCAGAGTGACTGGAATGGAACGACGACTAGCCGAGGCGGCCCGGCTCGGCTTCACCACCGCTCTGGTGCCGGCTGGCTGCGGGCCCGCACCCACGGGCTTACGCACCCTGGAAGCGGCGACCATCGGTGAGGCGTTGCGCACGATGGTGTCACTGACCGAGTCGCGACTGCGGGTGGTACCGGCGGCGGACGGAAGCGACCACCATCATCGACCCGGCGGTATGGATCGGCTTTGAGTCAGCCGCCCGGTGGCGGGGGGACCTCGGCGGGCGGCCCGGGCTCAGGTGCCGGGCCTAGTTCCGGGGCCGGACCAGGCTCAGGGCCCGGCGGGGGTTCCGGTGCCGGTGGGGCTTCGGGTGCCGGCGGGGCTTCGGGTGCGGGCGGCGGAGCATCGGCGATGATGAATGGCGCTGCCGCCGCTCGCAGGTTGCCAAGCTGAACCACCAGGTTGTAGGTGCCCGTACCGATGGGCTCGCGCGGCAGTGGGCATTCCGGGGCCGAGCCCATTCCAGTCCAGGTGACCTCGGTGGTCACCTGTTCACCGGGATTGAAGGTTTTGACCAGGGTTTCATTGGAGGGCGCGCAGTCGAGATTCGACCACAGCCGGTTGTTATCCAGCGTGTAGACGTAGGCGGCCAGTACCGCAGCGCCCACGTCTCGCTTGCAGGCCACCAGACCGATGTTGGTGACGACCATCGTGAACTTCGGCTGATCACCGATCACGTACTGCGGAGCGTTGGTGATGCCCTTGACCGCAAGCGTCGAATCAGGGCAATCGTCACCGGCCTGCAGTACCGGGGGCGGTTCCACGGCCGCGGTGGGCGTCGGTGTGGGGGCCGCGCTGGATTCGGCCGATTCGACAACCGGCGTCTTGTTCTCCGGTTGCGGGGTTTGGGTGGTCTCGTTTGCGGCGTTCTTCGCCGAACCCGAACCACCGAACAGGGCGAAGGAGATCCCGGCGACCAGGGCTATGGCTAGCGCGGCGATACCGAGTGCCAGTCCCCTGCGACGCCAGTAGACCTGAGGCGGAAGTGGGCCCTGCGGTTCGAGATCCAGCACGAACTCACCGTAAGGCCAGGTCACCGCCAGCCGTTCGACCCGGCCCGGCGTGTCGCCGTGTTCGCTCGGGTATTGGCACTATTCGCCGATATCGCCGAGGTGCTCGCGCAGCGTGACCCGGCCATCGGCAAGGCGGTAGGTCACGCCGATGATCGCCAGCTGGTTGCGTTCGACCCGGTCGGCGATGGCACTTGATCGCGACAGCAGTTGATTTCCGGTCTCGACGACGTGCCGGGTCTCGAATTCGTCCACCCTGGTGAGGCCTTCGCGACGGCCCAGCATGATCGACGGAGTGACTCGCTCCACCACGTCGCGAACGAAACCACCCGGCACCTGGCCCTTGTCGAGCGCGTCGAGAGTGGCCTGAACGGCCCCGCAACTGTCGTGGCCGAGGACGACGATAAGTGGCACGTCGAGCACGGTGACCGCGTATTCGATCGAACCCAGCACCGCTGAGTCGATGACATGGCCGGCGGTGCGCACCACGAACATGTCGCCGAGGCCCTGGTCGAAGATAATCTCGGCGGCAACTCGGCTGTCGGCGCATCCGAACAGCACCGCGGTCGGCCGCTGAGCGACCGCGAGACTCGCCCGATGCTCGATGCTCTGGCTGGGATGCTCCGGTCGGCCTGCCACGAACCGCTCGTTACCCTGCTTGAGTGCCGTCCACGCCGCCGCCGGGCTGGTACTCGCCATGGAACGTATTGTGCACTGCCGCCGAGTTGGCGAGCCGATGAGCATCCCCGCGAACGATCTTGTCCAGTGGTATGCCCGTGCCAAGCGTGAGTTGCCGTGGCGCGCTACCGGGGTGAGCGCATGGCAGATCCTGGTCAGCGAGTTCATGTTGCAGCAGACCCCGGTGGCGCGGGTGGCGCCGATCTGGGTGGAGTGGGTCGCGCGCTGGCCAACCCCGTCGGCGACGGCTGCAGCAGGTTCCGCCGATGTGCTGCGGGCCTGGGGCAAGCTCGGCTATCCGCGCCGCGCGAAGCGGTTGCACGAGTGCGCTGTCGCGATCGCAACCGATCACAACGACCTCGTGCCCGACGACGTCGACACCCTCCTTGGCCTGCCGGGTATCGGCGCCTACACCGCGCGAGCGGTGGCCTGCTTCGCCTACCGCAAGCGGGTGCCCGTCGTCGATACCAATGTCCGTCGGGTGGTGGCACGCGCGATCGGTGGCAAGGCCGAAGCCGGGAACCCATCGACGGTTCGCGATCATACGGATGTGGCGGCCCTGTTGCCAGACGACGCTACGGCTGCGGAGTTTTCGGCTGCGCTGATGGAGTTAGGCGCGACGGTGTGCACTGCCCGCGCGCCCAAGTGCGGGATATGTCCGCTCACGGCCTGCGCGTGGCGCGATGCCGGCTATCCGGCGGGTGACGGCCCGCCGCGGCCCTCCCAGCGCTACGCCGGAACCGATCGGCAGGTTCGCGGGAAGTTGCTCGATGTACTTCGGGGCAGTTCAGTACCGGTGCCGCGGACACACCTGGATGTGGTGTGGCTGACCGACACCGCGCAGCGTGACCGCGCACTGGATTCGCTGTTGGTGGATGGTTTGGTGGAGCAGACGGCAGACGGCCGATTCGCCCTGGCGGGCGAAGGTGACGATGCGCGGCCGTAACGCCCTTTCGACCGCGCCGAACGTCGCTCCAGCGCAACAGTGGGCGGCGATCAGCGCGCTGGAGTAACACTCGGCGCCTAGCGCGGGGGCAGCGAGCCGAGGAAATCCTCGACCGCCCGGCGGTAGTCCTCGGGGGCGTCATCGTGAACCAGATGACCCGCTCCGG
>CAIWCQ010000262.1 GCA_903911165.1 uncultured Actinomycetes bacterium
GCTGGCAACGCCGCCCGCAATGGCCGCACCCACCACGGCCAGAGACGTCCCGAGGATGGTCTTGCTCATATTCCCAATCTACCGCCGGGACGATCAACCCGCCGCGCGGACGACCTGCCTCGTCACCGCGCGGATCTCGTCAGCCAGCGCCGGGTCCATCTGCAACGGCACCGGGTCCGTCTCACCCGGCTTGGGCACATCGAACGCCGCCGTCACCACACCCGGCTCCTCGCGCTCCCACTGCGCGCCGAACCTGTCGAGGATGGCGTGCATGGGCTGATTCTCGGCCAGCAATCGGGCGGTGAACCGATGCACACCGAGAACCTGGGCGACCACGATGAGCGTTTCCATCAGCAGGCCGCCGATGCCACGGCCCTGGTAGTCGTCGGCGACGATGAAGGCCACCTCTGCGACGCTCGCGTCATCGACATCGCGGACGAACCGCGCGTCGGCCACCACCGAGCCGTCCACCCCGTCGGTGAGAACCCAGACGAAATGGCCGACATAGTCGACCTCGAATAGATACTGCATCAATGCGGCGCTGGGAGCGCGCGGAGACATGAAACGGCGGTAGAGCGTCTCGCTGGAGAATTCCACCGACTGGTGGTGAGAACGTTCGTTGTCGCCGGGGAGCACCGGACGCAACAGCAACTCGCTGCCGTCGGTGAGCGTGACGGCGATCGGCGTGACGTATGCCGCCAACCGTTGACGGACCGTGCGCAGCAGCCGTTCGCTGACACCGGGCAGATCGGCCATGGCCGCGAAGACCTTATCGTCGCCGATGTAGCCGGTCATCGATTCGGCGGCGGTGACGGTGGCCGTTCGCGGTTTGCCGCGCAGGAGTGCGATCTCACCGACGATCTGTCCTGCCGGAACCTCGTCGAGCACCACCGCGTCGTCCTCGCCGGTCCGGCGAATCTCGGCCCGGCCGGTGTGGATCAGGATGAACGACAGCGCCTCGTCGCCCTGTTTCATCAACACCTGACCTGCAACGGCGCGCAATGGCGCCAGCCGCTCTGCCACGGCGTGCAACTGCTCGGCCGAGCAGTCTTCGAACAACTCCATCTCGGCAAGACCGGCGGCGCGCATTCGCACCACCTCGGCGCTGGCAGCGGGTGCCGCCTGCGGTCGAGCACCGCCGTCCGCAACCGTCATTGCCTCAGCCTAATGGGCAAGCAGATTGACAATGCCGCCGAAGGCCCGCGGCAGCGAACTGGCGGCCGGCACGATCAGGGAACGCACCGGCGGACACCCGCTCGCGTGCAGCAGACCTGCAGTCAGGGCGCGATACCGCCGGGACATCCGGCGCCATTGCCGGTCGTAGTCGCCGGGGGTATCGGCCAAAACGCAGTTCACCAGCAACTCCGCGCCGCCGAAGGCGATCCCGAGGCCCTCGCCGGTCAGCGCGTCGACGTAACCCGCGGCATCGCCGACGAGCATCACCCGACCCGCCGCCTGGCTTTTCACCCGTTGCCGCAGTGGGCCCGCGGCCCGATCGGGGCCATGCGGCGCTCCGGCAAGTCGGGCCGCCAGTGTGGGGAATTCGCGGAGATGGTCGTCGAGTCGGCCCTGGCGTGAGGTCAGCACCGCCACTCCGACGCTGTCCTCGGCTACCGGGGTCACATAGGCCTCGGTGTCGCGCGCCCAGTAGACCTCGACGGTGTCACTCCAGGGGGCGATCTGGAAGTGCCGCCGAATCCCCCACCGGCGCCGGCCGCGATGGGGCAGGTCCAGGCCGAGGGAACGCCGGATCGGTGAGTGCAGACCGTCGGCGGCGGCGAGATAGCGCGCGGTGAATTCCCCGCATCGGACCGACGACGCATCCTGGGTGACCGCGCCGACGTCGCCGTGGACGATCCGAACACCGGCGGTGATGGCGGCTTCATGCAGGGCCTCCGACAATGCGGTGCGCCGCATACCGATCCCCTGGCCGGACCGAAACTCCGCCCGAACCGAGTGCCTGGCATCCAGATAGGTAATGCCGCGAAATTCCTTGCCGCGCGGATGAACACCAAGTTTTTCCAGTTGCTTGACGGTGTGGGGCATGAGGCCCTCGCCGCAGGCCTTATCGATCGGCCCCGGACGCCGTTCCACCACGACGGCCTCCAGGCCGGCCTGGGCGGCGTGGGTCGCGGTGGCTAATCCGCCGGGACCGCCGCCGACGACGAGCAGGTCGATCATGACAGCCTCGCCAGAGCGGTGTTCTCGGTACGGATCCGCGTCCCCAACAGCGCGGCGTTGAGCACGGTGAAAACGCACGCGGTGATCCAGGCGGAGTGCACCAGTGGCAGCGCGATGCCTTCAGCGATCACCGCGACGTAGTTCGGATGCGACAGCAGTCGGTAGGGCCCGCCGGTGACGCGCGGCGCTCCGGGGACCACCACGACGCGGGTGTTCCACTGACGTCCCAGCGTCGAGATGCACCACCAGCGCAATACTTGGGCGCCGAGGACCACCGCCAGCATCGGCCAGCCCAGCGCCGGCAGAAATGGCCGGTCCAACAACGCCACCTCGGCGACGCAGCCGACCAGGAGAGCAGTGTGCAGGACGACCATCGTCGGGTAGTGGCCGGAGCCGAACTCGACGCCGCCCCGGGCCCGACTCCACGCCAGGTTGCGTTGGGAGACGACCAACTCGGCTACCCGTTCCAGGGCGACCGCGCCGATCAGCAGCACGTACCACGTCATACGTTGGACACCGTCAGTGCCATTGCAGCAGAACCAGTTCCGAGCAGAAGCCGGGTCCCATCGCCATCAGGATGCCGGGACCGGGGGCCGGGCGTTTGGCGATAGTGTCGCGCAGCACGTGGAGCACCGACGACGACGACAAATTGCCGACGTCGGCCAGGGAGCGCCAGGTCAGTTCCAGGGCGCTATCGGGTAGATCGAGGCTATCGACGATGGCCTCAATCACCTTGGGCCCGCCGGGGTGACTGACCCAGGTTCCGATGTCGTCGATGACGAGGTCGTGCGCACCGAGGAAACCAGTGACATCGTCGCGCAGGTACCGGCTGACGACCTCGGGAACGTCGGCGGAAAGCACCAACTGCAGTCCAGTCGATCCAACATCCCAGCCCATCGTGCGCAGCGAATCCGGGTAGAGGTGACTGCGAGAGTCAATGACGTGCGGCCCTGTTGCACCGATCAGGCGCGCCCGGCGTTCGCCAACCGCCACCACTGCCCCGGCCCCGTCGCCGAACAGCGCACTGCCGACCCAGCCGGCGATCTCGGACTTCAGTGCGGGGAAAGTCAGCGAGCACAGTTCTACCGACAACAGCAC
>CAIWCQ010000263.1 GCA_903911165.1 uncultured Actinomycetes bacterium
AACCTCGACCTCGACGGTCGGATTACCGCGCGAGTCGAGGATCTCCCGAGCGGCGACCTGCTCGATGATGGGCACAAGTTTCTCCTTGCTGATTCGGGGCTTTCGGTGCTGATCCGGGCTTCGTTAGTCGATCGATTTCAGCCTAGATGGTCGCCGGGGCAGTTGGACAGGTGTCGCTCACAGCGAGTGACCTCTTGCATAGGCGGTGGCCCAGTCACGCACCGAGCGCGCGTATGCCTCCGATCGGTTGTAGGCCCGCAGGGCGTTCATCCAGCCGCGGGGGGTGCCCAGATCGGGTCCGCGGGAACACAGGTAACCCGCAGCCGAAAGCGCGGCGTCGTCGATGTTGTCGGGGCTGGCTATGCCGTCGTTGTTGGCGTCCACCCCGTAGCGTTGCCAGGTTTCCGGGATGAACTGCATCGGGCCCATCGCCCGGGCGTACACCGGGTCGCCGACTGTGGACGCTTCCGCGTCGACGATCGCGAGGTTTCCGTTGGTGCCGTCGAGGCGCACGCCGCGGATCGGCGGGTTGACATCGCCGTTGGGCGCGACGCCGGCGCCCCGGTAGGTGCCGTGCTGGCTCTCGACCTTGCCGATCCCGGCCAGCGTCGTCCAGGCCAGGTGGCAGCCGGGGTTTTCGATCTCGGCCACCCGCGCCGCATAGGCGTAGGCCTCAAGCGCGGTCACCGGGATGTCCAGCGCCGGGGCGCGCTGCTCGGCCCAGCCGCGAAGTTGGTCGGCCGGCCGGGCGGTCGACACGGCAGCGATCTCGGGTATCGGATCACCCGGTGGCGGCGGCACGCCGTCGGGAATGGGTGCCCCGCCCGGGACCGAACACCCGGACGCCAGCAGCACCGCCGCCGTCACGGCGATCCCGGTAGCCAACCAGCGTGCGGACGACACCCACCCTCCAATCTGGCGATCGGCGCTCCAGGCAGCGCAGACGACCCGCCCAATAGTCCCATGACGGGGCCCCACGCTGCCGGTAGGCGCAGCCGGGGCGTCGACCTCCCGGGACCCGGTTGCTAATCGTAGGCAACCCTAAGTATGGTGATCCTTGGATAACTTGCCGAACTGAACGAGGAAGTAGCCAATGACCGCAACACCCGCGATCTCAGCGCAGCTTTTCGGTAGCGGCCTGATCGGCCTGCGGGAAGGCCTGGAGGCCGGGATCGTCGTGATGGTCCTGGTCGCGTTCCTGGTCAAGATGCAGCGCCGGGATGCCTTGAAATGGGTGTGGCTGGGCGTCGCGGCCGCCGTCGCGATGACGGTCGTCATGTTCGTCGTCATCCAGTACAGCGCCTACTCCGTCACCGGCCTGGCCGCTGAGGCTGTCGCCGGGGTGGCCTCTCTGGTGGCGGTGGCCATCGTCACCTCAATGGTGCTGTGGATGCGCCGGGCAGCCGCCACGATCTCCGGGGAACTCCGGGCCGGGATGTCGCGGGCCCTGGAGACGGGAGCGCCGGCGGTCTTCATGCTGTCGTTCCTCGCAGTGGGCCGCGAGGGCGTCGAAACCGCGCTGTTCATGGTGGGCTATGCCGAAGCCGAAACGGCCTGGCCGCTGGTCGGTCTACTGACCGGTGTGCTGATCGCCGTCGGGATCGCCTGGGGCATGTACCTCGGCGCGGTGCGAATCAACCTCGGTAAGTTTTTCTCCTACACCGGCGCGTTCCTGATCGTCGTCGCGGCCGGGATTTTGTCGTACGGCATCGGTGCCCTGCAAACGGTCGGATGGCTGCCGGCCGCCGGAGGGCGGGCCTTCGACATCAGGTCATGGTTCAACTGGTCGTCCTGGTACGGCGAAGTCGTCCAGGGTGTCTTGAACATCAGCCCCACCCCAACGGTGCTGCAGTTGGCCGCCTGGCTGACATACCTGATCGTCGTTCTTGCCCTGTTCCTGAAACCTGTCCACGTCTCGCTTCCGCAGCGGCCGCAACCCGTCCTCGCCACCGAAAGGTCCACCCTGTGAACCCCCCTCGCTGTCTCGCCGCAACCCTCGTCGCGATTTTTGCCGGTGCCGCACTCGCGGGCTGTACCGCCAAGGAGTCCGAGAGCGCAAAGGGCGGCACGGCAACCGGCACCCAGGTCAGTGTCAACGCCACCGACAGCGGATGCGAGTTGTCTGCCACCGAGAGTGGCACCGGGTCGACCTCATTCGTGGTGACCAACAACGGCACCAAGGTGACCGAGTTCTACGTCTACGGCAAGGACGACCGGGTGCTCGGCGAGGTCGAGAACATCTCGCCCGGCCTGCAACGCACACTCGACCTGAAACTCGACGAACCCGGCTCCTACCGGGTCGCTTGCAAGCCGGGAATGGTCGGTGACGGCATCCGCGCCGACTTCACCGTGAAGCGCGACCAACCCTGACGGCTGCAGTTATCGGGCCCGCTCCAGTATTGGGCCCACTCCAGTATTGGGCCCACTCCAGTATTGGGCCCACGCCGGTCAGTAGACCCACACCCGACGCCACTGTTCGGCGGCGGCGTCGTTTTCCCCGGCGGCCCGGGTGGGTGCCATCGCTCGCTCGGCCGCTCGAACCGCGTCCATGAACTCCAGCGTCGCGGTGCGTAGTTCGTTCTCGGCGTCGCCGTCGCCGTCGATCGTCACCGCCCTCAATACCTCCGGGACCAGATCGGCCGGCAGGCCGTTCGCCCTCGCCCGGGCAATGACCTTCTGTGCCAGCGCCAGCGCAGGCTGACCGGTCGGAATTCCGTCGACGCACGACCGTTGCGTCTCAGAAGCCCGTTCCAGAGCCTTGCGGTGTTCCCACTGGGCCAGCTGATCCTCGAGCGAGATCGGCTCCCCGGCGAGCACCGCTGGAACCCGGTTGACGAGTTTGCGGACCAGTGCATCGGAGACGTCGTCGACGGTGAACCCGCGATCCGGGGCCTCCTGGGCGATCCGGGCGTGAAAAAGCACCTGTAGCAAAACGTCCCCGAGTTCATCGCGTATCTCATCGGGGTTGCCGGTGGCCACGGCGTCGAACAGTTCGTAGGTTTCCTCGAGCAGATAGCGCCGAAGCGACTCGTGAGTCTGCGCGCTCTCCCACGGCCCCGAGGTGCGCAGCCTGTCCATGATGTCCACCGCATCGACGAGTCGCTCGCCGGGCCTGGCCGGCGGGGCGGCGATCACCTGCTCCCCCGTCGCGATCCGCGCCGTGACCGCCGGGTGTTGCGGGTCGGACGACAACAACACCGGCGCGCGCTCACCCGTCAGTACCGACCGCGCGGAAGGCAGCGATTCGCAGTCCGCCGCCGGTAGCTCCTCGGTGTACTGCACGTCACCCCCGAGCAGTCCGACCGCCTCGATCGGCACCAGGGTGGGGCGGCGGGCGTCGACCAGGATGACGGTCATTTCGTCGTGCCTCGCGTCGCCGGGATGAAGGTCGTGATGTCGACTTCCCCTACCTCGCGCCCGTCGAGTGCGAGCAGCAGGCCGGCCACCCACGCCACCAGTTCCAGGTCCCGGATTCGCGGCGCGCCCATCCCGGTGCCGGCCCGCGGAACCGGCACCTGAACCGTCGAGGTCGTCGCCCGATAGGTGGCCGCCGGATAGAGCCGTTTGAGACGCACCTGGGCGGAGTCCGGCAGGATCAACGGCGTGATGCGCACGGTCGTTTCAGTGGCGGCGACCTCGGCGACACCGTACTGCCGGCACAGCAGGCGTAGCCGCGCCACGGCCACCAACCACTGCGCCGCGGTGGGCAGTGGGCCATAGCGGTCGGTGAGTTCTTCCACAACTGCAGCGACGGCTGCCTCGTCGGCGCCGGCGAGCCGTCGGTAGGCCTCCAGGCGCAGCCGGTCGCTGCTGATGTAGTCCGGCGGCAGATGCGCGTCGATGGGCAGATCGATACGGACATCCCTGGTTTCCTGCGCGACAGGAACCGCCTCGCCGTCCGCGGCCGCCTTAAGAGCCGCTCGATAGGCCTGGACGGCTTCGCCCACCAACCGCATGTAGAGGTCGAATCCGACACCGGCGACGTGCCCGGACTGCTCCGCGCCGAGTACGTTGCCGGCCCCGCGGATCTCCAAGTCCTTCAACGCAACTGCCATGCCCGCGCCCAGTTCGTTGTTCTGGGCGATGGTGGCCAGCCGGTCATGGGCGGTCTCGGTAAGCGGCGTCTCGCGCGGATACAGGAAGTAGGCGTAGCCGCGTTCCCGACTGCGGCCCACCCGGCCGCGAAGCTGATGCAACTGCGAAAGCCCGAGCGCCTCGGCCCGCTCGACGATGAGGGTGTTGGCATTGGAGATGTCCAGGCCGGTCTCGATGATCGTGGTGCACACCAAAATGTCGTAGTCGCGGTTCCAGAACCCCTGCACCGTCTTTTCCAGTTGTTCCTCCGGCATCTGGCCGTGCGCGACGACCACCCTGGCCTCCGGTACCAGGGCCCGCACCCGAGCGGCCGCGGCGTCGATCGAGTTCACCCGGTTGTGGACGTAGAACGCCTGACCGTCACGTAGCAGTTCGCGGCGCAGCGCTGCGGCGACCTGCTTGTCGTCGTCCGGGCCGACGTAGGTCAGTACCGGGTATCGCTCCTCGGGCGGCGTCAGAATGGTCGACATCTCCCGGATACCGGCCAGGCTCATCTCCAAGGTCCGCGGAATCGGAGTGGCGCTCATGGTCAGCACATCGACGCTGGCCCGCATGCTCTTGATGTGCTCCTTGTGCTCGACACCGAAGCGTTGCTCCTCGTCGACCACCACCAGGCCGAGGTCCTTCCACCGCACCCCGGTCTGCAGCAGTCGGTGCGTACCGATGACGATGTCGACGCTGCCGTCGACCATGCCCTCGAGGACCGTGCGGGACTCGCTCGGATCGGTGAACCGGGACAGGCCCTTGACCGTCACCGGGAAGCCCGCCATCCGTTCGGTGAAGGTCTGCAGGTGCTGATCGGCCAATAGCGTGGTGGGAACCAGCACGGCGACCTGCTTGCCATCCTGAACAGCCTTGAAGGCCGCCCGAACTGCGATCTCAGTCTTGCCGTAGCCGACATCGCCACAGATCACCCGATCCATCGGAATCGGCTTCTCCATGTCGGCCTTGACTTCGGTGATGGCGGTCAGCTGGTCCACGGTCTCGGTGAAACCGAAGGCGTCCTCCATCTCGGCCTGCCACGGACTGTCGGGTGCAAACGCGTGCCCGGGCGCGGCCTGGCGCTTCGCGTAAAGAGAAACGAGTTCACCCGCGATTTCGCGAACCGCCTTGCGCGCCTTTGTCTTCGCGTTGGCCCAGTCGCTGCCGCCGAGCCGGCTCAAGCTGGGCGACTCGCCACCGACATAGCGGGAGAGCTGATCGAGTGAATCCATCGGAACGAACAGTTTGTCCGCCTGCTGTCCGCGCTTCCCGGATGCGTACTCCAGCACAAGATATTCCCGCCGGGCGCCGCCCACGGTGCGCTCCACCATCTCGACGAACCGACCGATGCCGTGCTGGTCATGCACCACCAGATCGCCGGCGCTCAACGCCAGCGGGTCCACGGTGTTGCGGCGTTTGGCGGCCAGCCGTTTGCCTTCGGGCCCGGTGGCCCGGTTTCCGGTCAGGTCGGTCTCGGTGATCACCACGAGCCCTGCGCCGGGCACGATCACACCCCCGTGCAGCGGCCCCTTGAGCACATTGACCAGTCCGGAGCGCAGCGGCGCGCCGGCCTCCAACATCGCGGCGGGAGTGTCGCGTTCACCGAGTTGCTCGACCACCCGGTGTGCGGTTCCGATACCCGGGGCGACGACGGCGGCCCGGCCACCGGTGAGCACATGGGCGCGCAACATCGCGAAAATCTCGTCGGCGCCACTCTGCTGGCCCCGGGCCGACGGCGCGGCGCGCACCCCGAGATCCATCGCGCCGGGCTCGCCGAGCTGGCTGATCGTCCACCAATGATGGCCGCCGTTGCGGGCCAGCTCCCGCACCTCGTCGAGACCGCGAAATCCCGAGCCGCCGAGTGCCTCGATGTCGATCGGGGCGTCGCCGCCAATCGCGGCCACCGACCAGGAGGCTTCGAGGAACTCCTGTCCGGTCTTGATCAGGTCGGCGGCGCGGGTGCGGACTTTCTCCGGATCGCACACCAGCAGCGGCGTGCCGGCCGGCAGGTGATCGACGAGCAGGCCGAGCCGCTCGGGGTGTAGGACCGGAGCCAGCGCCTCCATGCCGTCGACCGGGATTCCTTCGGCGAGTTTGGCCAGCATGTCACCGACCCGGCCGGTGATGTGTTCGTCATCGGTAGGGGCATCGGCCGCCAATTCGGCTGCGCGAGTGCGGACTTCGTCGGTCAGTAACAGCTCGCGGCAGGCAACGGCGATGACCGCACCGACCTCGATTTCAGGAATCGAACGTTGATCTGCGACTGAGAACATCCGGATCTCGGTGATCTCGTCGCCCCAGAATTCCACCCGCACCGGGTGTTCGGCGGTGGGCGCGAAGACATCGAGGATCCCGCCGCGCACGGCGAACTCTCCGCGTCGACCCACCATATCGACCCGGGTATAGGCGAGTTCGACCAGACGCGCGGGTAAGTCGTCGAAACTCGACTCCGCCCCGACGCGCAGGGTCACCGGCTCGACCTCGGCCAGGTCGGCGGCCATCGGCTGCAGCAGCGAGCGCACCGTGGTCACCACGACCGTCAGCGGGGGCCCCAGCTCCGCATCATCGGGGTGCGCGAGCCGGCGCAGCAGCATCATCCGCGCGCCCACCGTGTCGACACCCGGCGACAGCCGCTCATGCGGAAGCGTCTCCCAGGACGGGAAAAGTGCTGCCGCATCACCGTGCACGCCCCGCAGTTCCGCAGTGAGGTCGTCGGCCTCACGACCGGTCGCGGTGACGACCAGTAACGGCCCGACCCGAGCCAGCGCGCAGGCCACGAACAGCTGCGCGCTGACGGGCCCGACCAATGCCAACTCGACCGGACGCTGCCCGGCCAACTCGGTCAGCTCACGGAATACCTGCGCCTCCAGCGCCGCATCGACCAGACCCCGCAACGGGGGCTGGACCCCATACCGCCCCGCTGTGGTCATGATGGGCTCATCCTAGGTAGCCCACCCAGGGTCTATTGGTCACCCAGGGTCTATTGGTCACCCAGTAAGGCGGGGTCGGACTCGAGGTGACTGAGCCCGTTCCACATCAGGTTCACCAGGTGGGCGGCCACGACTTCCTTCTTGGGCTCCCGGGCGTCGAGCCACCACTGCGCGGTCATCGACACCGAACCCACGAGTGCCTGCGCGTAGAGAGGCGCCAACTCCGGGTCCAACCCGCGGCGGGCGAAGTCGCCGGCCAGAATCGAGGAAACCTGGCTGACGGCGTCGTTGAGCAGGCTGGAGTAGGTACCGGAACTGATCGAGGCCGGGGAGTCGCGGATCATGATCCGGAATCCGTCGGTGCGTTCCTCGATGTAGGTCAACAGCGCCAGCGCCACCCGTTCGACCCGAACCCGGGAGCGGTTGTTGGTCAGCGAGGAGGTGATGCGATCCAGCAGGGCCGACATCTCCCGGTCGACGACCACCGCGTAGAGCCCCTCCTTGCCGCCGAAGTGCTCGTAAACCACCGGCTTGGAAACCCCGGCGCGCTGGGCGATCTCTTCCACCGAGGTGCCTTCATAGCCGCGTTCGGCAAACAGTGCTCTGGCGATGTCGATGAGCTGGTGCCGACGCTCGCTGCCGGTCATTCGAGCGCGCGCTACGCGTGGCTCTTTCCCCGGTCCGGCCATGGCTATCAGGGTATATCCCCTGCGTTAAAGTCTCCTACGAGCAATCCGTCGTGGTGTAATCGGCAGCACCTCTGATTTTGGTTCAGATAGTTCAGGTTCGAGTCCTGGCGACGGAGCGAGGCTTAGCGAGCGACCATTGGACACGGAGCGACAATCAGATACCGGGAGGCTCACATGACGACGACGAGTGAGTCGGCAGTGCTGGTGCTCGCGGCCGGAGCCGGCTCCCGGATGCGCTCGGACACCCCGAAGGTATTGCACACCCTTGGTGGGCGCAGCATGCTCTCGCACGCACTGCACGCCGTCGCCAAAGTCGCCCCCGACCATCTGGTGGTGGTGCTCGGCAAGGATCGGGACCGCATCTCTACGGCCGTGGGCGACCTGGCGACCCAACTCGGACGGCCCATCGAGGTGGCCGTGCAGGAACAACAGCTGGGCACCGGACACGCCGCCCTGTGCGGGTTGTCCGCGCTACCCGGAGACTTCGACGGCGTGGTGGTGATCACCTCCGGCGACATCCCGTTACTCGACGCAGAGACCCTGGCGGAGCTCATCGCCGCCCACCGTGGCGCGGCAGCCGCGGTGACCGTGCTGACCACGACGGTCCCCGACGCAACCGGATATGGCCGAATTCTGCGCACCCAGGACGACGAGATCGTCGCGATAGTCGAGGAGACCGACGCGACCCCGCAGCAGCGGGCCATCCGGGAGATCAACGCCGGTGTCTACGCCTTCGACATCGCCGCGCTGCGCTCGGCACTGAACCGGCTTTCCTCCGAAAACGCCCAGCAGGAGCAGTATCTGACCGACGTCGTCGCAATCGTTCGCGCCGACGGCCAGGTGGTACACGCCAGGCATGTCGATGACGCAGCCCTGGTGGCCGGTGTCAATGATCGGGTGCAGCTTTCCGAGATCGGCAAGGAACTCAACCGGCGCGTCGTCGCGGCACACCAACGTGACGGCGTCACGGTGATCGACCCGGCGACCACCTGGATCGACGTCGACGTGGCAGTAGGCCGCGACACCGTCATCGCGCCCGGCAGCCAGCTCCTCGGCGACACCCGCGTCGGCACCGGCTGCCGGATCGGGCCGGACACCACGCTGGCCGACGTCCTTGTCGGCGACGGCGCCTCTGTCGTTCGTACCCACGCGAGCGCGGCGGTGATCGGAGACGGCGCCGATGTCGGGCCGTTCACCTACCTGCGGCCGGGTACCCGCCTCGGCGCCGGGGGCAAACTCGGCGCGTTCGTCGAGACCAAGAACTCCGTGATCGGAGCCGGCACCAAGGTTCCGCACTTGACCTATGTCGGTGACGCCGACATAGGCGAGCACAGCAACATCGGCGCATCAAGCGTGTTCGTCAACTACGACGGTGAGACCAAGCAGCGCACCACCGTCGGCTCCTACGTGCGCACCGGCAGCGACACCATGTTCGTCGCGCCGGTCACCGTGGGCGACGGCGCCTACACCGGGGCGGGGACCGTGCTGCGCGAAGACGTGCCCCCCGGGGCTCTGGCGGTCTCGGCCGGTCAGCAGCGGATCATCGAGGACTGGGTGCTGCATAACCGGCCCGACAGCGACTCCGCGCGAGCGGCCGCCGAGGCGAAAGCCGATCCGGATCACTCCTGACTCGGACTCACCACGCGACCCGCCCACGCGCGGGGCGCAAAGCTCCGTACGATGACTCCCATATTCGATCCCCCGACGGGCGAAGGCAGGGCGCAGTGAGCACGGACTGGACCGACAACCGCAAGAACCTGATGCTCTTCTCCGGCCGAGCGCACCCCGAGCTGGCCGAGCAGGTCGCCAAGGAACTCGATGTCCACGTGACCGCCCAGACCGCCCGCGATTTCGCCAACGGGGAGATCTTCGTGCGATTCGACGAGTCGGTACGCGGGTGCGATGCCTTCGTGCTGCAGTCCCATCCCGCGCCGCTGAACCAGTGGTTGATGGAGCAGCTCATCATGATCGATGCACTCAAGCGCGGCAGCGCCAAACGCATCACCGCGATCCTCCCCTTCTACCCGTACGCACGCCAGGACAAGAAACACCGCGGCCGCGAACCCATCTCCGCCCGCTTGGTGGCGGATCTGCTCAAAACCGCGGGCGCGGACCGCATCGTGACAGTGGACCTGCACACCGATCAGATTCAGGGATTCTTCGACGGGCCGGTCGACCACATGCGCGCGCAGACCCTCCTGACCGCCTACATCATCGACAACTACGGGTGCGAGAACATGGTCGTGGTCTCACCGGACTCCGGTCGGGTGCGGGTGGCGGAGAAGTGGGCCGACGCACTGGGCGGCACCCCGCTGGCGTTCATCCACAAGACTCGAGATCCGCGAGTGCCCAACCAGGTGGTGTCCAACCGGGTAGTCGGCGAAGTTGAGGGCAAGACCTGTGTGCTGACCGACGACATGATCGACACCGGCGGCACCATCGCCGGAGCGGTCAAATTGTTGCTCGACGATGGAGCCACCGACGTCATCATCGCGGCCACCCACGGTGTGCTGTCCGACCCGGCCGCCGAGCGCCTCGCCTCCTGCGGTGCCCGCGAGGTCATCGTCACCAACACCCTGCCGATCGGCGAATCAAAACGTTTCCCTCAGTTGACGGTGCTGTCGATCGCTCCGCTGCTGGCCAGCACCATCCGTGCGGTGTTCGAAAACGGTTCGGTGACAGGACTTTTCGACGGAGACGCCTAGTGCCGCTGGCATTGGCCGGTTCGCGACTGACCGCAATCGGACGCGCGCCGATCAGATTCCTTATGGCGATCGCGGTTCTGACCGCGGCCGGCGGCACTGCAGGCTGCGGTGCGCGCACCGCCGACTACTCGTCGTTCGTGACCTCCAGTGCGACAAGCACCGACATCGCCGATAGCGCATCGACCGAACCGACGCCGATCGCGGCCTACCTCGCCAGTGCGGGAGTGACCGGTCAGCAGGTTCCGATCAATACGCTGACCGGCATCAGCGTCACGCTGCCCCGGCCGAGTGGGTGGACCACCTACGACAACCCGAACTTCTCCCCCGGCACCGAAGCGATCGCCAAGAACAACAATTATCCGACGGCGCTGCTGATGGTTTTCAAACTTGATGGCAAATTCGATGTGTCGGCCGCACTTGAGCACGCCGACGACAGCGCCGAGTTGTCGGAGAACTTCACCAGGCTCCACTCCTCCAGGGAGGACTTCAAGGGATTCCCATCGTCGATGATCGAGGGCAGTTACGACTTGAATGGGACACGGGTGCACTCCTACAACCGTGTCGTCATCGCCGACACACCCGCACCCGAGTCCACGCGGTATCTCATTCAGTTGACCGTGACGACGCTGGCCAACCAGGCGGCGGCGCAGGCGCCCGACGTCGGGCAGATCATCAACGGCTTCGACGTCGCGGTGAAGTAACCGCTGGGCCGACGAGAGCGGCCTGGAACGGCGGCCGAATACAGTTGACCCCATGAGTTGGACATCCGCAGATCTTCCGTCTTTCGCCGGCCGTTCTGTCATCGTCACCGGCGCCAACAGCGGCCTCGGACTGGTGACCGCACGCGAACTCGCCCGAGTCGGTGCCCGGGTGATTTTGGCCTGCCGTGACATCGACCGTGGTGATGCCGCCGCATCCGGCATGACCGGCGACGTTCAAGTCCGCCGCCTCGACCTCCAGAACCTCGCTTCGGTCCGGGACTTCGCCGACAGCATCGCCGTCGTCGACGTGCTGATCAACAACGCCGGGATCATGGCCGTTCCCTACGCGGTCACCCGGGACGGCTTTGAGAGCCAGATCGGCACCAACCACCTCGGTCACTTCGCGTTGACCAACCTGCTGCTGCCCAAGGTCAGCGACCGGGTGGTGACGGTTTCCTCGATGGCGCACCTGGCGGGCCGGATCAGCCTCAAGGACCTCAACTGGAAGGCACGGCCGTACTCGGCCTGGCTGGCCTACGCCCAGTCCAAACTGGCGAACCTGTTGTTCACCAGCGAACTGCAGCGGCGGCTCACCGCAGCCGGTTCCCCGGTGAAAGCCCACGCCGCCCACCCCGGCTACTCGGCGACGAACCTGCAGGGCCGGACCGGCAACCGGTTCGGCACGCCGTTCTGGCTGGGGGCCAACCGGGTCTTCGCGACCAGCGCGGAATTCGGGGCCGCGCCGACGTTGTACGCGGCATCGGCAGATCTGCCGCCGGACAGCTTCATCGGGCCGAAGTTCGGCGCCCGCGGTCCCCTCAGCGAGGTAGGCCGCAGTCCGCTGGCCCGCAACGCCAAGACCGGACGCGCGCTGTGGACCCTATCCGAGCAGCTCACCGGTACCGAATTTCCGCTCTAGGCGCCCCATCGGCTAGCCTTGCCCCACGTCCCGGCGAGGGTGGCCAGTCCACCGTTATCGGCGAGGCAGAAGCGTCCAGCTGGCGTTTCATGCCCGCCTTCGCCGAGTCCCACGACACCGAAGGCAGGAGCAGCACGATGGCCGCAGGCGCCACCACCAACAAACTCAGCGTCCAGGTGCGGACCCGCACCGGTAAGGGCGCCTCGCGGCAGGCCCGCCGCGAGGGCAAAGTCCCCGCGGTCCTCTACGGCCATGGCGCCGATCCGCAACACCTCGAACTCAACGCCCGAGATTACGCCGCGGTGTTGCGGAACTCCGGCACCAACGCCGTGCTCAGCCTCGACCTCAACGGCACCGAGCAACTAGCGCTCACCAAGGCCCTCGCGCTACATCCGGTGCGCCGCAACATCCAGCACGTCGACCTCATCGTGATTCGCCGCGGCGAAAAGGTGACCGTCGAGGTCGCGGTCAACATCCAAGGTGAGGCCGCGTCCGGCACGCTGGTCACCCAGGATGCCACCACCATCGAGATCGAAGCCGAGGCACTGTCGATCCCCGAGGGCCTGACAGTGTCGGTCGAGGGCGTCGAGGAGGGCACCCAGATCCTGGCCGGCCAAGTCGAACTGCCCAGTGGCGTCACCCTGATCAGCGATCCCGACATGCTGGTGGTCAACGTTGTCGCGGCGCCGACGGCTGAAGATCTGGAGGCTGAAGGCGGCGGCGAGTCGGTGGAGGAGCAGGCCGCCGAGGGCGAGGGCACTGCCGAAGCCACTGCCGACGGCGAGTCGGCCCAGTCCGAGTCGGCCCAGTCCGAGTAGGCCCAGTCCGAGTAAGCCGAGTCCGAGTAGCCGAGTCCGAGTAAGCCGGGCCCAGTCACGAATATGGCCGAGCCATCCCCCGCAAGCGGGAGGGGCCCCCAGTTGGTTGTCGGCCTGGGAAACCCCGGATCGCAATACGAGAAGACCCGGCACAACGTCGGGTTCATGGTCGCCGATCTGCTGGCCGGGCGACTCGGTGGGGCATTCAAGGTGCACAAGCGCTCTGGCGCCGAGATCGTCACCGGCCGACTGGGAGGACGTTCGGTCATCCTGGCAAAACCGCGGACCTACATGAACGAATCGGGCCGTCACATCGGCCCGCTGGCGAAGTTCTACTCGGTGTCCCCCGCCGACGTGATCGTCATCCACGATGAACTCGATATCGACTTCGGCAAGATCCGGCTCAAATTGGGCGGCGGCGAGGGCGGCCATAACGGACTGCGCTCGGTGGTGAATGCGTTGGGCACCAAGGATTTTCAGCGAATTCGAATCGGCATCGGACGCCCGCCCGGCCGCAAAGATCCGGCAGCATTCGTGCTGGAGAGCTTCAGCGCCGCCGAGCGGGCCGAGGTTCCGGCGATCTGCGAGCAGGCCGCCGACGCCACCGAGCTTCTGATCGAGTCTGGCCTGGAGTCAGCGCAGAACCTCGTCCACGGCTGGTGATACGCCGGGTCACCCCTCAGCTGACCAGAGCGATCGAGTTCGCGCGACGAAGCTTGCCCGACGGGGTCTTCGGGATGGTGCCCGGCCCGAGTACCACCACGTTGCGCGGTCGTACACCCACCTCGCCGACGACCGCGTGCGCGACCTGCTGCTCGATTCGGCGCACCTCGGCGGGATCCTCCCATTCGTTGGACTCGACGGCGACGGCAAAGGTCTCCCGCGAGTGGCCGGCATCGAGGCGGACCGCGACGGCGCAACCCGGTCGCACACCCGTGACGTTGCCGGCCGCGCGTTCGATGTCCGTGGGGTAGATGTTGCGTCCGGCCATGATGATCACGTCCTTGACCCGGCCACACACCACGACGTGGCCGGCCTCGGTCAGATAGCCGAGATCTCCGGTGTCGTACCACCCATCGGAGTCCTGCGCCGCGACGAAGCCCCCCATCGTGATGTAACCCGGAGTCAGCGACTCGCCACGCAGTTCGATGACGCCGACCCCGCGGGTCGGCAACGTGGCGCCGTCGTCGTCGACGATGCGCGCCTCGAGGTCCTGCAGCAGCGGACCCAGAGTGGCCAGTCTGCGGGTGTTGCCCTTGGTCGCCGGGATGGCCCGGCGCAACGCGGCCAGCAGGTCGGCGTCGACTTCGTCGACCACCAGTCCGGCGCCGCACTCGGAGAACGACACCGCCAGCGTCGTCTCGGCCATGCCATAGGCCGGCAGGATCGCATCCGGCCGAAGTCCGAACGGCTTGCCGGCATCAAGGAGGTCCTCGACGTCGGCGGGATCGACCGGCTCGGCGCCGGAGAGCGCGAAACGCAGTGTGGACAGGTCGAATTCACCCGGCTTAGCCTGCCGGCGCAGCCGCTTGCCGAACAACGCATAAGCGAAGTTGGGCGCCGCTGTCATGGTGCCGTCGTACTTATCGATGAGCTTGGCCCACAGCAGAGTGTCGCGCAGGAAGTCCAGCGGGGTGACCTTGACCAACTCGGCGCCGAAGTACATCGGGATGGTCAGGAACCCGACCATGCCCATGTCGTGGAAGCAGGGCAGCCAGCTGACCATGACGTCGGTCTCGACGTCATACTCCGCGCCGACGAACATCGCCTCGGCGTTGGAGTGGATATTGCGATGGGTGATCACCACGGCCTTCGGCGAACCGGTAGAACCCGATGTCAACTGCATCAGGGCGACATCGTCTTCGCCGGTCTCAACCGGGTCGACGGGGTCGGCGGTGAGCAACTCCTCCACCGTCAGGACCGTCACACCGCGTTCTTTGAGGATCGGAACGGCCAACAGAAACGGATCGGAGACCACCACAGCCTTCGCCTCGATCATGTCGATGACGTTCGCGGTGTCCTTGGCCCAGTGCTCGAGGTCGGTTCGCGGGGTGGGCTGATGCAGCATGGTCAGGCTGGCGCCGCGCATCCACAGCGCCTGAGCGGTCGGCGCGATCTCCACCGGTGCACCGGCCAGGACACCCACCGCGTCGCCCGGTCCGACGCCCGCAGCGGCCAGCCCGCCGGCAATGCGCCTGGCGCGCTCATGCACCTCGAGCCAGGTATGCCGGACCGCTTCGACCGGCTCTCCGGTGACCATCCCCTTGGTGCTGGTCCTGGCACTGTTGAACATCTTGTCCGTGAAACGGCTCACGACGACCTCCTCTGCATCCGGTGCGCTGTCGCCACCAGCGCCCTGCCCGGACATTCATGCTCCGCCCACCGCACCGCACCGGCTCGGCGGCGCGCCCGTGGAACTGTGGAGCTTTTCGGTCTCAAATCGGTGATATCCCCGTACGTTATCTTAAACTTCCCTTAAGAAACACGCCAACCCGCGGGCCGAATGGCCGAGGTTTACCGTCCGGATGAGGCGACTACCCGGGCCCCGTGAACCGGGCCACTGGCCACCCGCACGGTCCGGCACACCCCGGCGCCGGCCAACTCGGCTCCGACGGACACTGCCTCATCGGCCGAGGCGCACAGGAAAGCGCAGGTGGGGCCGGAGCCGGATACGACGCCCGCCAGGGCGCCCGCCTCGACACCCGCCCGCAGGGTGCGCCGCAGGTCTGGCTCCAGGCTCAGGGCCGCCGCTTGCAGGTCATTGCCCAGCAGCGGGGCCAGTTCGTGGGGGTCACCTGAAGAGAGCGCGGTCAGCAAGGGCTCCGGGTCGGACAGCCGCGGCGGGGCGCCGGCCTCGCGCAGTCGGTCGACTTCGGAGTAGACCGCGGCGGTGGACAGTCCGCCGACACCGAAGGCGAGCACCCAGTGAAAGGCGCTGCGGGCCAGCACGGTGGTCAGTTCCTCACCGCGACCGGTGCCCAGGGCAGTGCCGCCGTGCAGTGCGAAGGGGACGTCGCTGCCAAGCCGGGCAGCCATCGCATGCAGATCGCGGCGCGGCACCCGGAGTTCCCAGAGTGCGTTCATCCCGACCAGCACGGCAGCCGCATCGGCACTGCCACCGGCCATGCCGCCGGCGACCGGGATCGACTTGTTGATCGTGATATCCACATCAGGTGCTCGCCCCACATGCCCGGCCATCAACTCTGCGGCCTGCCAGGCCAGATTGCGGGCATCGGTGGGCAACCCCTCCGCGCCCTCCCCGAGAAGACGCAGCGAGAGCACGTCGGCATCGCGCACGGTCACGTCGTCGGCCAGTGAAACGGCGTGGAAAACAGTCGTCAGTTCGTGAAAACCGTCCGGGCGCCGGTCACCGACTTCGAGGTAGAGGTTGACCTTGCCGGGAACCCGCACCGTCACCGACCCTGTCGGCAGCCAATCCGCAGCGGCGCTGCCGGTCATCACGGCAGAAGCTTATCGGGCCGGTTAGCGCGATTCGACCGACTGCGCTGCCGGGCTGTTGGCCGGCGTCTCGGCCGGTGCGGCGGAGCGTTGCAACAGCCGTACGAAGTCGGCTACGCCGAGCGTCTCGCCGCGCCGGGCCGGGTCGATACTGGCTGAGAGCAGTCGCTCAGCGGAGGCGTTGCCCGAGCCGGCCCAGTCCAGGTAGGCGTTACGCAAGGTTTTCCGCCGCTGCGCGAACGCGATGTCGATGAGTTCGAAGACCTGCGCTCGGAACACCTCGTCGGTGGGCCAGGGTGAGGTCTCGTAGCGGTCGATGCGCACCAATCCGGAATACACCCGCGGAATAGGCCAGAAAACTGTCGGCGACACGGTGCCATAGCGGCGAACGTCGCCGAAGAAGCGCGCCTTGACGCTGGGCACCCCGTACTCCTTGCCGCCCGGTTCGGCGCCGAGGCGATCGGCGACCTCGGACTGCACCATCACCATGGTGGTACGGATGGTCGGGAACTCAGCGAGTAGATGGAGCAGGGCGGGCACCGCAATGTTGTAGGGCAGGTTCGCCACCAGTGCGGTGGGCTGCACTTTCAGGTCGGCGCGCCGGATGCCCAGGATGTCGCGGTTGAGCACCGTCAAACGGTGAATTTCGGAGTGCGAATGGGAGGCAATGGTTTTGGGCAGGCGTTCGGCGAGCACCGAATCGATCTCGACGGCGGTGACTTCCGCACCGCGGTCAAGGAGTGCCAGGGTCAGCGATCCCAGTCCGGGGCCGACCTCCAGAACGTGGTCGCCCTTGCTGACGCCGGACGACGACACGATCCGGCGCAAGGTGTTGGCGTCATGAACGAAGTTCTGGCCCAGTGCCTTCCGGGGCCGGAAATCGAGGTCCTTGGCGAGGTTGCGGATCTCGGTACGCGTGAGTAAACGAATCGTCATTAGTGCCCTTCTTCGCAGCCTGGCCGCGCCCGACCGGCCCGGTCGGGTCCGTGTCACTTCGGCGATAGTTATCTGATCTTGGCGTTTTGCTGGATCAACTGTCGCGAGGATAGAGGTTCGAGACCCCCGCAGGGATGGGCGAAATTACTCGAATTTGGCCGCTTCCCTTAACCG
>CAIWCQ010000264.1 GCA_903911165.1 uncultured Actinomycetes bacterium
CCGATATTGGCCGAGGCACCCATGCCGCCGATCCCGCCGGCGCCGCCGGGTCCAATGGTGGAATCACCACCGGTGCCACCATTACCCGCGGTCGCCGCGCCGAACGTGCTGAACACCGAGCCTGCGAACGCGTCGCCGCCGGCGCCGCCGCTGCCCACCAGCAGACCACCCCGGCCGCCGGTGCCGCCATTGCCGCCCGTGGCCGAGCCCACCGCCCCGGTCACGCTGCCGTCCCAGTTCTGGGTGGCTGAACCGCCGTCGCCACCGGCACCGCCGTCGCCGAACAAGCCTGCGTTGCCCGCACTACCGCCGTTGCCACCCACCGCGTTGCCGTTGACCGCGAACGACACGTAGCCGCCCACGCCGCCATCGCCACCCCGGCCGAAGATCAGACCGGCTCGACCGCCGTCGCCGCCATTACCGGCCGTCGCCCCCGCCACCGTCTCGCTACCGTTATCAGCCCCGCCGTACCCGCCCGCACCGCCGATACCCCAGAGCACACCGCCGTTGCCACCGCGACCACCGGAGGTCGCCGCCGAGATCAAGGCCCCGGTAGTGCTGTCGTACACGGCGTCGGCACCATTGCCGCCGGACCCGCCGGGACCGATCAGCAGGGCGTTGCCCCCACTGCCGGTGGTGCACGCCGAACCGCTGCACCCCGGGGCGCCGGCCGCACCGTTGCCGGGAAGGAAGACGGTGCCGAAGAACAACCCGGCGTTGCCGCCGTTGCCGCCGTTATACCCGTTTCCGCCGGCTCCGATCAACAGACCACCGCGGCCGCCGTCGCACACAAACGACCCGGCGCACTGCGTATCGGCCGAGGTGTAGTTGTAGCCGTTGCCCACCAGCAACCCGGCGTTCGGACTGCCGGATGTGCCGTTCGACACGAAGATCCCATAGACGGCCCTCAAAATCTGGCCCGGCTGCCACACCGTCGCGGCCGACGCCGATGGCGCACCAACCGCGGTCGCCTGTGCGACGGCACTTGCCACAATTGTCGGTGCGATAGCACTTGCCTCAGTTGTTGGGGTACTTACCTTTTGGCGACCTACAGCAGAGCGCGTCGACCCTGCCGATACCGTCGCCGCCGGCTGGGCGGACGCGGCCCTCTGCGCGGAACGCAGTGCCGACGCTGCTCTCGGAGTGCCAGTCTGATCGTCCGCAGTGCGGGTGACAGCGCGTGCGCCCGCAGCCGCCGCGGGTGTCCGCTTCGGCCCCGAAACGGCCGCCGTACGGTGCGACGCGGTTGGGCGCCCCTCCGCGCGTTCCGGAGCAGGACTCGAGACGTGGGTATCGGTGCCGGTGTCCGCGGCGGCGATACCCGCCCCACCGGTCAAGGCCGCGCCGGCCAACGCCGCCCCCACCCCTAATCCGACGGCACCGGCCCCGAGCCAGGAATAGGGAGCGATCCGACGAGACTTTGCCCGACCCTTCCGGGACCCGGCCGCGGCCGGCTGAGTCGCCGCAATCAATTGCTCTCGCATTGGTTCTGACGTGACGATGCTGGATTGATCCATCGGTGCAGCCCTCCTGGCGACCACGACACGGGATTGATCACCCGATCAGCTAACGTGGGAACACTGTATTCACTGTTTGCAATAGTACCCCTCCGACAGCCGAATACCGCGACGCCACGCCGTGAATCTGGGCAGCTATTGGCACCCGATCAGCACACCGTGGGTACCACGTACCCACGGTGTGTCGTGTGGTCAATTCCCGGGACTGGGTGTCACGTTTAGCAATACTGGGCGGCATGCCACCCCAACCGTCTGCCGAGAGCGCCGCCGCGCGGGCGATACGCGTCCCGGGAAGCCGCCGACCCCTCGACCGGGAAGTCATCCTCACTGGCGCACTCGACATCGTCGACACCCACGGAGCCGAGGCACTGACCATGCGGGCCCTGGCCACCCACCTGGAATCCGGAACCACCACGCTCTACCGGCACTTCGCGAACCGAGCGGCGCTGATCGCCGCCGTCATCGACCGAGTGATCGGCGAGGTCGACCTCTCCGACACCGCTGTCACCACCGGGACATGGCAGCAGGTCTGCAAAAGCCTCACCCAACAGCTGTTCGACGCCTTCGCCGCCCACCGCAACCTCGGCTCACTGCTCGTCGAAAATCCGCCGATAGGGCAGGCGACCGAGGCCAGGCGAGAGCTGTTCCTCGCGTTCCTACTCCGCGAAGGGTTCACCCCGGACACCGCAGGCCGCCTTTACGCCACCCTGAGCCACTACGTGCGCGGCTTCGCCATCCAACTCAGCGCTCACTCAAACAACCAGCAACCACAGGCGGCCACGCCCGTCACCCTCGCCGACGCCGACCCCATCCGCTTCCCCGCCACCGCCGCAGCCGCCGCCTCCGGCGCACTGCCGATGACAATTGCCGAGGAATTCACCTACGGCCTCGACCTGATTCTGGGAATCGACCGACTCGACGACCACCGCCGCTGATCAGAACTTGCCCTTGGCGCGCCGTCCGAGTTCGCGAACTACCTCACGCTGAGCATCGCGGCGGGCGAGGTCCTGGCGTTTGTCGTGCGCCTGCTTACCGCGGGCCAGTGCCAACTCCACCTTGACCTTGCCGTCGAGGAAGTACATCGACAGCGGCACCAGGGTCAAGTTGCCGTCACGGATCTTGCCGACCAGGATGTCGATCTGGCGGCGGTGCAGGAGCAGTTTTCGGTTGCGACGCGGGGTGTGGTTGGTCCAGGTGCCGTGGTGGTATTCCGCGATATGCAGATTTCGCAGCCATATCTCGCCGTCGTCGACGGTGGCGAACGCATCAGCCATCGAGGCCTGGCCCTCCCGCAGACTCTTCACCTCGGTACCGACCAGCACCACGCCGGCCTCGAACACCTCAAGGATCGAATAGTTGTGCCGGGCTTTGCGGTTGGAGGCGACGATCTTTTTTGCACCGGCGCCGGCAGCCTTTTTCGCGGCCGCCGCCAGTTTGCGCTCCACCGATGCCTTTGCCACCCCTAGTCCCGCACGTAGAGCCGTAGCGTCACATAGGCGGTGAGCGCTGCCATCGCCACGCCGACGCCGAACATGATCGGCGCGATGTAAAGAATGTCTGCGTAGTCGATCCGGGCGATGAGGTTGGCTTGATAGAACTGGTCGAGCGCTCTGTTCAGGAACAGCGCGCGCACCACGATTAGGCCGAGGATGGCCAGCACCACACCGATCGTCGCGGCCAGCACCGCCTCCAACAAGAACGGCAACTGGGTGTACCACCGGGTGGCGCCCACCATCCGCATGATGCCGATCTCGGTGCGCCTGGTGTACGCCGCGACCTGAACCATGTTGGCGATCAACAAGATCGCACTGATCGCCTGCACCACCGCGATCGCGAATGCCGCACGCGACAGACCGTCGAGAACAGAGAAGAGTCGGTCGATCAGTTCCTTCTGGTTCAGTACGTTGAGCACACCGGGCTGACCCCGCATCGCGGCATCGAAGTCCTGGTGCTGCTCAGGGTTGTTGAGCTTGACGATGAACGACGCCGGGAACGAGTCCTTGCTGGCGACGTCTTTGTACTCGGGGAACTTGGTGACGGCATCGGTGTAAGCGTCGTCGCGGTTAAGGAAGCGCACACTCTTGACGTCGTCACGGGCTTCGATCTGGGCACGCAGCGCCTTGCAGGCATCGCCGTCACAGGTGGGGTCATTGGCCGAGACGTCGTTGTTGAGGAACACCTGGCTCTCGACCCGGTCCAGGTAAATGTTGCGGGACTGATTGGCGAGTTGGATCACCAGCAGTCCGCCACCGAACAGTCCGATGGAGATCGCGGTGGTGAGGATCATCGCGATGGTCATGGTGATGTTGCGGCGCAGGCCGCTGTAAACCTCGTTGACCAGAAAGCCGGCGCGCATTCAGCGATCCATTCCGTAGACGCCGCGCTGCTCGTCGCGAACCAGCCGGCCCAGCGAGAGCTCCACCACGCGCTGCCGCATGGAGTCGACGATGTGGTGGTCGTGGGTGGCCATCAGCACCGTGGTGCCGGTCCGGTTGATCCGATCCAGCAGATCCATGATCTCCCGACTGGTTTCCGGATCAAGGTTGCCGGTCGGCTCGTCAGCGAGCAGCACCAGCGGTCGGTTGACGAACGCGCGGGCGATCGCGACCCGCTGCTGCTCGCCACCAGACAGCTCGGTGGGCAGCCGGTTGGCCTTGCCCGACAGCCCCACCATCTCGAGCACCTCGGGCACCACCTTCTTAATGACGTCGGACTTTTTACCGATGACCTCGAGGGCGAACGCGACGTTCTCGAACGCCGTCTTTTGCTGCAGCAACCGGAAGTCCTGGAACACGCAGCCGATGACCTGGCGCAACTTGGGGATATGCCGGCCGGACAGGTTGTTGACATGGAATTTCGAGACCTGGACCTCACCCGACGTCGGGGAATCCTCGGCCAGCAACAACCGCATGAATGTGGACTTACCCGAACCCGACGGCCCGATCAGGAAGACGAACTCACCCTTGTCGATATGGACGCTGACGTTGTCCAGGGCCGGGCGGCCCGACGACTTGTACTGCTTGGAGACATGGTCGAGGGTGATCATCACGGCTCGTCAGTGTAGCCGCAGGAGACGCGACATTACGGCGTTGCCGGAGTTGCCGGAGTTGCCGGGGTGGGCGCAGTAGCCGTGGGCACCGCGGGCGGCGACGCCGGGACCGGCG
>CAIWCQ010000265.1 GCA_903911165.1 uncultured Actinomycetes bacterium
CGTCGGTGGGGTGTTTCGCGGATCGGTCACCGGGTCGGCAACGCCGCCCAAGGGCATCCTCGAGGTGGGCTACCAGATCGGTTGCGGTATCGATATGGGCACCGGTCCCGGAGTCCTGCTGGCCGGCAATGCCGGTGGCAACGCGTCCTTCGGGGTCGCGGTGGTTCCTCCCTTGTTGCCCATGGGGGATCCAACTGTGCTCCCGATTCCGAATGCCGGAATCCAAGCCGGCGGCGGCGTCACCGTCGCGCTCAAGCCGGGCATCGTCCTCACCGTGCCGGTGACCAAGAAGCAATACAAGGGCGAGGCACCGCGGGTGTCGATCCGGAACTACCGGGTCAGGATCGACGGTTGCGTGGGCGAATCCTTCATCCGCTCCTACGCCATCCTGTCCAGTTCCACTGACCAACGCGAGACGATCCTGTCCTGGTACGGCGCCACCAAGGCGGTGTAGATCCCCCCGGCCCAGCGCTGAGCGTGACGCCAGAGCGACGCTCGGCGCCGAGCGTGACGCCAACGCGACGGTCGCGGCTAGGGGAACCGCTTGATACAGCGGTCTTCATCGCCGAGTACCCCGACGCGGAAGGCGTCGATGCGAGAGAAGCCCGCGGGCACCGATTCGCCGTTGACGTCGCCGGCCACCAGTCCGTTGGTCAACAGACCCGAGATCGCCTCGTCGATGTCCCCGGCGGTCAGTGCCACCGTGTTGCCGTCGGGTGTGGTGATGGTGCTGGAGAGTTTCGTGGTCGCCACTCCGGTTAGACAGGCGGTCCGCAATCCGGCTTCGGCATCGTCAAGCACCAGGCCGCCGCGGTCGTGCTGCCAGGCCATCAGGTAGCGCGACATCAGCGCCGAATAGGCGGTGTTGTCGCCCTGCAGTCCGGAACCGTCGAAGTCCTCGACCGGTTCGCCGATCGCCTGCAGGCCGGGCAGGTCGACGACGATGGTGTTGCTGGCCGGGCAGAAGGAGACCGGCGGGCTGGGGCGTGCGTCCGGGCAGGCGCCGGCCGTTGCGGCGTCGAAGGTCAACAGGGGCGGGTTCTTCGGAGTAAACAGGATGTTCATCGCGTCGATGAGCGACGCGACGGAGGCCTCGGTGACCGGCAACTCGCCGTTCTGGTCCGACGGGAGTTCCACCGGGAGATCCCCGCGCCGCTGCTTGATCTCCGGCAGGTTGATCGCCGCGCACGCCGAGGCCCCGTCGGTGAACCCGAACTGGAACGCCGAGATGCGTTCGAACGCCGAACCGTGTTCGTCACCACCGGTGTACACGTCGCTACTGGGCACCGGGTCGCGGAACGAGATCATCGCCGCCAGAATCTTGTTCAAACCCTCGCCGGTGTTGAGGGTGAACCGCGGTGATTTGCCCTCGGCGACCCAACGCAGGTAAACCCCCGCCAGGCAGTCCGCCTGCTGCTCGGCCACCAGGGACGGCACGCCCGGGGGGTTGAGGGTGGCCATCTTCTGGATCGCGTGACCGTACTCGTGGGCCATCACCATGGTGATCGCCATGTCGCCGTTGGCCTCTCGCAGTGCCGGCATCAGCACCGCGCGGTCCCAGCCGATGGTGTCATCGGTTTCACAGAACGCGGCGTTGACCAAACCCTCGGTGGACTCGCCGCAGAACGTCCCGTCCTCGGCGTCGGAATCCCAGGAGAACACCGATTCGACGGGTTCGAGTTCGGCGTCGAAGGTGTCCGGGTAGGCGAACTTCCAGAACTCCTCGAGATCGCTGATCGACTGGCCCGCCAGTTCGTCGATCTGTCCACCGTCGGTGTCGGTGACGGTTCGCGATTCCGCCTTGGCGTTCGGGCGCAGGCCCGTGGGGCCGTCGACGGCCTCCAGTCCGGCCACCTTGAACGGATCGGCGAACACCGACACGGGATTGCCCTCAACGGCCGCACCGCAGCCGGCTAGGAGTAACGCGACGCCTGCCGCGGCAGTCAGCAGGCGTCCGATACCGACAGCAGCGCGCATGCGACCACAATAGTTCGCGGCCCGGCTCACTCGCCCGAGGGCACGTCCAACCGCTGAAGCACTTCGCGCACCACCGCCGGGTCGGTAGTAGCCCAGAACGGCGGCAGCGACGCCCGCAGGTAGCCGCCGTAGCGCGCAGTGGCGATCCGAGAGTCCAAGATTGCGACGACGCCGCGATCGTCGATGCGGCGAAGCAACCGCCCGGCGCCCTGAGCCAGCAGCAGCGCCGCATGCCCGGCGGCGACCGTCATGAAGCCATTGCCGCCACGGGCCGCGACGGCGCGTTGGCGCGCGGTCAGCAGTGGATCGTCGGGCCGGGGAAACGGAATGCGGTCGATGATCACCAGCGAGCACGATGGACCGGGAACGTCGACACCCTGCCACAGCGACAGGGTGCCGAACAGCGAGGTCTGCGGATCGGCGGCGAACCTCTCGACCAATGCCGCGGTGCCGTCGTCGCCCTGGCACAGCACCGGGGTGTCCAGTCGCTCCCGCATCGCCTCGGCCGCCGCCTTGGCCGCGCGCATGGAAGAGAACAGTCCCAGTGTGCGCCCACCGCAGGCCTCGATCAGTTCAGCGATCTCGTCGAGTTGATCGTCCGCGCCGGCGCCGTCGCGTCCCGGCGGCGGCAGGTGGGCGGCGATGTACAGGATGCCGGCCTTGGCGTGATCGAAGGGCGAGCCGACGTCGAGGCCCTGCCAGCCCGGCCCGTCGGCCAGCCCCCAGGCGCTTGCCATCGCGTCGAACGTGCCGCCGACGGTCAGTGTCGCCGACGTCAGCACCGTCGTCGCGGTATCGAAGAGTCGGCTCCGCAACAGGGCCGCGACCGACAGTGGGGCAACCCTCAGCACCGGCCTCGGTCCGGTTGCGCCCGAGCCGCGTTGCTCCTCGTGGTCGAGCCAGACGACATCGGTGCGATCCGGGATCGCCGGTCCGAAGGAGTCCAGCGCGCGAGCGGCGGTGTCGGCGATGTCGCTCAGTGCGGCGATCGCCTCGGTGCGCGCGGCGGCCGCCTTGGGATCAGCCGGGGCGGGGTCGATTCCGGAGCGTGCCGCCACGGCGGCGTCGCGCAACGCGGTGAGATACGTCTTGAGTTCATCGTCGAGGTAGTCCATCCGTCCCGGTGCGGTGTCGTGGATCGCCGCGGAGAACGTCGCCACCGCCGCCTCCAGGCGAGAGCTGAGTTCGGGCTCGACCAACCGGGCAACACGGCGGGTTGCCACGCCCAGCGTGGCCGGTGTCAGCTCGGCGGTGGCCGCCGAGGTCACCCGGTCGACGAGTTCGTGGGCTTCGTCGATGACAAGCAGGTGATGTTCGGGGAGCACCGATGCTTCGGCAATCGCGTCGATGGCCAGCAATGCGTGGTTGGTCACGACGACGTCCGCGCGGCCGGCTTCGGCGCGGGCCTTCTCGGTGAAGCAGTCGGTACCGAACTGGCAGCGGGCCACGCCGAGGCATTCCCGTGCCGAGACGCTGACCTGAGACCACGACCGTTCCGGCACACCGGGGCTCAACTCGTCACGGTCACCGGTCTCGGTTTCTGATGCCCATGTCGTCAGCCGCGCGACGTCGCGGCCCAGCGCACTGGCGGCAACCGGTGAGAACAGTTCTTCCTGCGGAACATCGGCTGCCTCATCGGTAGCGCCGTTGTGAACCTTGTTCAGGCACAGGTAGTTGCGGCGTCCCTTCAGCAGGGCAAATCGCGGTCGCCGGGGCAGCTCATCGGCAATCGCATCGACCAGCCGGGGCAGGTCACGGTCGACGAGTTGGCGCTGCAGTGCGATCGTCGCGGTGGACACCACCACCGGTGTTTCCTCGGTCAAGGCTCGTGATATCGCCGGGACGAGGTAGGCCAGCGACTTACCGGTGCCCGTACCGGCCTGCACCGCCAGGTGCTCTCCGGTGGCGAACGCGTGCGCCACCGCCTCGGCCATCTGGACCTGACCCGGACGCTGGGTGCCGCCGAGCGCGTCGACGGCGGTGGCCAATAGGTCGGCCACCGGTGGAACGTCCGCGGAACTCAACGCGCCACGGCCTGCCGGGTAGGGATCGCGGGCTCGCCGCGCGACAGGGCCAGGCCCTCCCACGGCAGACTGCCCAGACCGTGGGCCACAAGTTCGCGCGCGGCATTCAGATCCGGCGCCGCCAGCACCTCGCCGGCCCGGACCAGTGGAGTCGTCAGGAGCCGCCCGCCGGTCGGTGGCACGCCGAGGGGGTGCACTACCTCTTCGACGATGGTTCCCGACGGCCGCGACAGCCGGGTGGCGGCTTTGCGTCCGCCGTGGGATGCCTTGTGGCTGCTGCGTTTTTCCACCGGCAGTCCGTCGACCTCGACGAGCTTGTAGACCATGCCGGCGGTGGGCGCTCCCGACCCGGTGACCACCGAGGTGCCGACTCCGAAGCTGTCCACCGGATCGGCGCGCAGCGCGGCGATCGAGTACTCGTCGAGGTCTCCCGACACCACGATCTTCGTGCCGGTGGCGCCGAGGTCGTCGAGTTGTCGCCGTACCTGGCGAGCTAGCACGCCCAGATCGCCGGAGTCGATGCGCACCGCACCCAGTCCGATACCGGCGGCGGCGATCGCGTTGGCCACCCCGCGGTGGACGTCATAGGTGTCGACGAGCAGGGTCGTGGTGACCCCGAGCGCGGCGACCTGGGCGCGAAACGCGGCCTGCTCCCAGTCATCGGTCCCGCCGTGGGTGGTGGTGTGCACCATGGTGAAGGCGTGCGCGGAGGTGCCCAGTGCGGGGATGTCGTAGCGCTGTGCTGCCGCGAGGTTGGAGGTTCCGGCGAATCCGGCGATGTAGGCGGCCCGGGCGGCCGCGACCGCAGCCTGCTCGTGGGTGCGCCGGGACCCCATCTCGATCAGCGGGCGGTGATCGGCCGCGCTCACCATCCGGGCCGCCGCCGACGCCACCGCGCAGTCGTGGTTGAGGATCGACAGTGCGAGGGTCTCCAAGAGGACGCATTCGGCGAAGGTTCCGGTGACCGACAGCACCGGGGAACCGGGAAAGTACAACTCTCCTTCGGCGTAGCCGTCGATGTCCCCGCGAAACCGGAACTCGCGGAGGTAATCCAGCGTCGCGGCATCGAGGAATCCGGCCACCGACGTCAGCGCGGACTCGTCGAAGACGAAATCGTTCAACGCCTTCAGGAATCGACCGGTACCGGCGACCACGCCGTAGCGCCGACCATCGGGCAGGCGCCGGGCGAACAACTCGAAGGTCGTGCGCCGGTGCGCGGTGCCGTCCCCGAGTGCCGCCGCCACCATGGTCAGTTCGTATTTGTCGGTCAGCAGCGACTGTGTCGCGGGCCCGGTCACACGGCAACGGTAGCGGCTGGGGTGAGGGGGAGCGGAGATTGCCGGCGGCTCGCTATCCTGGTTGCCATGGGCGCCCCATCCGCACCGACCCGCCCGGGCACTACGGCGGTCCGGGAGACCGATGAAGTCGAGGCCACCGATGCTCCGTGGATCACCCTGGTGTGGGATGACCCGGTCAACCTGATGAACTATGTGACCTATGTCCTGCAGAAGCTTTTCGGCTACAGCGAACCGCACGCCACCAAGCTCATGCTGCAGGTTCACACTGAGGGCAAGGCGGTGGTGAGCGCCGGCAGCCGCGAATCCATGGAGGTCGACGTGTCCAAACTGCACGCCGCGGGCCTGTGGGCCACCATGCAGCAGGACCGCTGAGTCCGGTGGTCGGTGGCGGTCGTGCGTAGGTGGAGGCGGGTTCAGACCGCCGACGGCGCGCGGTTCGTCTCCGCGCTGGAACCGCACGAGGTGGCGTTGCTGAAAAACATGGCCACGTCGATTCAGGAGATGCTCGACGACCGGCAGGCGGGGTCGCCGTCGGATCCGCTGGAAGAGATCACCGGGATCCGCACTGGCAACCCGAAGCCTCCCGAAGACGCCACCCTGAGCCGATTGCTCCCCGGCTTCGTCAAAGATCCGCAGGCCGGTCAGGCGACCCCGGAGGAGTCCAATAGCGTCCTGCGCAGCCTGCATGAGCCTGCCATCATCGACGCCAAAATTGTTGCTGCGCAACGACTCCTGGCCACGTTGCCCGAAGGTGGTGGTCAACTGGAGCTGTCTGAGGCTGATGCCCAGGCGTGGATCGCGGCGATCAACGACATCCGGCTGGCGCTTGGCACCATGCTCGGGATCGGCCCGGAGATGCCCGACCGGCTGCCGGCGGGACACCCGATGGCTATCCATCTCGAGGTCTACGGGTGGCTGACGGTGCTTCAGGAATACCTGGTGCTCGGCCTGATGGGCAAGCCCATCCGGTGAGCTCCGGACCACGATGCGGGCCCCGGGCGGGCGGGTCGCGGCGAGCGTGCGTGTCGGCACGCGAACACGCCGCCGCGACGGGTCATTTGCGCACGGTCGCGATGGTTGGGGTGGGCGGTAGCCTGTGGGTATGACTGGGTCGGGCGCCCCGACCGCCAAATGGCCGGGCTGGAAAGTGGGCGGCGCGACGATCCTGTCCTTCGTCGCCCTGCTCTACATCATCGAGATCGCCGATCAGTTGACCGGGCACGCACTCGACCGCAATGGAATCAGGCCGTTGGAGACCGACGGGCTCAAGGGCATTCTCTTCGCGCCGTTACTGCACGCCGACTGGGCCCACCTGCTGGCCAACACGGTGCCCGCCCTGGTGCTCGGCTTCCTGGTGACGCTCGCCGGAATGGCTCGGTTCGTGTGGGCGACCGCGATCATCTGGATTCTCGGCGGGTTGGGCACCTGGCTGATGGGTGGCATCGGAAGCTGCGCGCTGGGAACCAATCACATCGGCGCCTCCGGATTGATCTTCGGCTGGCTGACCTTCCTGCTGGTGTTCGGCTGGCTCACCCGCCATCTCTGGCAGATCGCCGTCTCCGGAGTGGTGATGTTCATCTACGGCGGGGTGCTCCTGGGCGCGGTCCCGGTGCTCAATCGCTGCGGCGGGGTGTCCTGGCAGGGCCATCTGTGCGGCGCGATCGCCGGAGTGCTGGCCGCCTACTGGCTGTCCGGTCCGGAACGGCAGGCCCGGCTGCGCCGGAAGGCCGGCCAGCTGCCGGGGTCGGCCGCGTGATCGACCGACTGGCCCCGATCGGCATCTTCGACTCCGGCGTGGGTGGTCTGACGGTGGCGCGCTCGATCATTGACCAGTTGCCCGATGAGGACGTCGTCTACGTCGGTGATACCGCCCACGGACCGTACGGGCCGTTGACCATCCCGGTGGTGCGCGCGCATGCCCTGGCGATCGGCGACGATCTGGTGCACCGGGGAGTCAAGGCCATCGTGATCGCCTGCAACACCGCGTCGGCGGCCTGTCTGCGCGATGCCCGGGAGCGCTACGACGTTCCCGTCGTCGAGGTGATTCTGCCGGCCGTCCGTCGTGCGGTCGCGACCACCCGGACCGGGCGTATCGGTGTGATCGGCACGGCGGCGACGATCGCCTCGGGCGCCTACCAGGACGCATTCACCGCCGCCCGCGACGTCGAGGTGACCGCCGTGGCCTGCCCGCAGTTCGTGGACTTCGTCGAACGCGGTATCACCAGCGGCCGTGAGGTGTCGGCCGTCGCGGAGGCCTATCTCGAGCCCCTGCACCGCGCCGGGGTCGACACCCTGGTGCTGGGCTGTACGCACTACCCGCTGCTGTCCGGGGTGATCCAGCTGGTGGCCGGGGACAACGTGACGCTGGTCTCCAGTGCCGAGGAGACCGCGAAAGATCTGCTGCGGGTGCTCACCGAGCGTGACGCGTTGCGCCCACACGACGCGCCGCCGGCCTCACGGGTTTTCGAGGCGACCGGTGACCCGGAGTCGTTCACGGCACTGGCCGCGCGCTTCCTGGGCCCGGTGATCACCGGGGCGCGGCCGGCCGTCCGACATGTCGGCGTCCGGAATTGAGCCGTCGGCCGATTTCGCGTGGCAAGCTGAACCGGTGCGACTCACGGTGCTGGGCTGCTCCGGCAGCGTCGTCGGACCTGACTCCCCGGCGTCGGGCTACTTGCTGACTGCGCCCGACACCACGCCGCTGGTGGTCGATTTCGGCGGCGGTGTCCTCGGTGCACTGCAGCGTCACGCCGATCCCAACCAGGTGAACATTCTGCTATCGCATCTGCATGCCGATCACTGCCTGGATCTTCCCGGGCTGTTCGTGTGGCGCCGCTACCACCCGTCGCCGGCCACCCAGCGCGGAATCATGTTCGGACCCAGTGGCACCGCGGACCGGCTGGCCGCGGCCTCCTCGCCGCTCGGTGGCGAGTTCGACGATTTCTCCGACATCTTCGAAGTGCAGCACTGGGTGGATGGCGCAACAACCCAGTTCGGCCGGCTCAGCGTGCTGTCACGGCGGGTCACCCATCCCACCGAGTCCTTCGGGTTGCGGATCAGCGATGCCGACGGCGCGACGCTGGTCTACAGCGGCGACACCGGCATGTGCGAGGCGCTGGTCGAGCTGGCGGCCGGTGCCGACGTTTTCCTGTGCGAGGCCTCGTGGACGGACGCCCCGGACCGGCCGCGGGATCTGCACATGTCGGGCGCGGAGGCTGGTCGAGTCGCACAACGGGCCGGCGTCGGTGAGTTGCTGCTCACCCACATCCCGCCGTGGACGTCACGCGAGGCCGTGATCAGTGAGGCCAAGTCGGAATTCGACGGCCCGGTGCACGCGGTCGTGGCCGGGGAGACCATCGAGTTACAGCGGTCCTGAGGCCGGCGGCGGCCCGGGATAGGGTTTCTCCGTGGCAGCGAGACAAGACGGCAGGGCCGACGACGAATTACGGCCCGTGGTCATCACCCGAGGCTTTACCTCACACCCGGCTGGATCGGTGCTCATCGAGTTCGGCGGTACCCGGGTGATGTGCACCGCGAGTGTCACCGAGGGCGTGCCGCGCTGGCGCAAAGGCTCCGGGCTGGGCTGGCTGACCGCCGAGTACGCGATGCTGCCGGCGGCCACCCACACCCGTTCGGATCGCGAGGCGGTCAAGGGCCGTGTCGGTGGGCGCACCCACGAGATCAGCCGGCTGGTCGGCCGGTCGCTGCGGGCCTGCATCGACCTTGCGGCCCTGGGGGAGAACACCATCGCCATCGACTGCGACGTGCTGCAGGCCGATGGCGGCACCCGCACCGCGGCGATCACCGGCGCCTACGTGGCGCTCTCGGATGCCGTCACCTATCTGGCCGCGGCGGGCAGACTTTCCGATCCGAAGCCGCTGTCGTGTGCGATCGCGGCGATCAGTGTCGGCGTGGTCGATGGCCGGGTGCGTGTCGATCTTCCCTACGAAGAGGATTCGCGCGCCGAGGTCGACATGAACATCGTCGCCACCGATACCGGAACGCTGGTGGAGGTTCAGGGCACCGGCGAGGGTGCGACGTTCCCACGTTCGACGCTGGACAAGATGCTCGACGCGGCGTTTGGTGCCTGCGAGACCCTGTTCGCGGTCCAGCGCGAGGCCCTGGCGCTGCCGTATCCCGGTGTGCTGCCGGAGGGGCCGGCTCCGAAGAAGGCGTTCGGAAGCTGATCGGCACCCGATGACCGCGCGGACAGTACGTCTGCTCGTCGCGAGCCGTAACCCCAAGAAGCTGGCCGAGTTACGCCGGGTGCTTGACGGTGCCGGGATTTCCGGGCTGGAGTTGGTGTCCTTCGATGACGTCGATCCCTTCGATGAGGCGCCTGAGACCGGGGCCACGTTCGAGGAGAACGCTCTTGCCAAGGCCCGGGACGGGTTCGCCGCGACCGGGTTGCCGACGCTGGCCGATGACTCCGGTCTGGAGGTGGCCGCGCTGCGCGGGATGCCGGGCGTGCTCTCGGCCCGGTGGTCGGGGCGCCATGGCGATGATGCCGCGAACTACTCGCTGCTACTCGCCCAGATGTATGACGTACCGGATTTCCGGCGCGGTGCGGCGTTCGTCTCGGCCTGTGCGCTGGTATCCGGCTCTGCCGACATCACCGTGGTGCGCGGAAGCTGGCAGGGCGTCATTGCCCGAGAACCGTTGGGGCAGGGGGGGTTCGGCTATGACCCGGTATTCATTCCCGAGAGTGAAACACCCGGGCTCCGCCGAAGTGCGGCGCAACTGAGCTCGGCTGAGAAGGATGCGGTGTCGCATCGCGGACGTGCGCTGGCACTGTTGGTACCGGCGCTTCACGGCCTCGCTTCGGGGACGCTCGCTACAGGTTGAACCGTTCCTTGATCTCGCGGGTCTGAACCTGTTCGACGATGATGCCCAGCAGTGGGATGGTGCCTGCCAGCAGTACCCCGATGGTTTTGGCGATTCCCCAGCGCACCTTGACCGCGAGGTTGGCGGTGAAAAGCAAGTAGACGAAATACACCCAGCCGTGCACGATGCTGATCCACTCGGGCGGGTTCTCCACCTTCACCACGTACTTGAGGATCAGCTCGTAGCACAGTGCGATCAGCCAGATACCGGTCATCCACGCCAGCACCCGGTACCAGGTCAGGGCGGAACGGATTTTGTCGATCGTCACGATCGGGTGGGAGTCGGGGGCCTCGGTCATGGGGTGGTCCTGTTCTGGTGGGTGTTCTGCGCTGCCCGGTCGGCGTCGGCAAGTTCGGCAAGGTAGGCGTTGTATTCCCGCAGCACCGGGTCGTCCGGCGAGTGCTGTGGTGCCGTCGGACGTTCGGGCAGCAGGCCGGCCGGGATCTCGCGCAACTCCCCGTCGGCGCCCGGTGACTCCGGCGGGGCCTGTTCGTACAGCACGAACTTGCGGTAGGCGTACACGCAGAAACCGGCGAAGAACGGCCACTGCAGCGCGTACCCCAGGTTCTGGAAGGTGCCTGATGTCGACTCGTACCGGGTCCACTGCCACCAGCCCAGCGCCAGACAGCCCGCGGCGGCGACGATCACCAACAGGATCAACGCAAACCTGCGGCTGCGAGTGGTGGGCACGCCTACGACGTTACCGGGGGAGCCCAGGCGATACGATTATCAAGCCCCGCGGGCGTGACGAAATTGGCATACGTGATGGCTTTAGGTGCCATTGCTCGGAAGAGCGTGAGGGTTCGAGTCCCTCCGCCCGCACTTTCAGAAGACGGTGTAACCGCCGTCGATCACCAATGTCTGGCCGGTGAAATAGCTCGAGCCAGAACTGGCCAGCCATACCGCGACGGCCTCGAAGTCCTGCGGTGTGCCCCAGCGTCGCAGCGGTACCCGGGGCAGGATCTTGGCCTGGGCAGCCGGGGAGTCCAGCAGGTTCTCGGTCATCGCCGCCCGGGTCCATCCGGGAACGATCGCATTGACGCGGATCTTCTCCCGGGCCAACTCCACCGCTAGGCCGCGTGCCATGGCGGTCAGCGCCGCCTTCGCCGCCGCATAGTGGGTGGCGAAAGCCAAACCGTCGCTCATCGACACGCTGCTGGTGAACACGATCGAACCGGCGCCCCGGGACTTCATGTGCCCGGCCACCGCGCGCACGGTGTAGAACTGCCCGTCAAGATTCACCGCCATCACCCGACGCCACTCGGCGGTCGTCATGGTGTCGATGGGTGCGGGGTGTCCGGCCACGCCGGCGTTGGCGAAGCAGGAGTCAATCTGTCCGAAGGCGGCCAGGGTCTGTTCCACCCCCGCGGCTACCGCATCCTCGTCGCTGACATCGACGCGAAATGCGGCCACGGGTGCGTCGGAGGACTCGGCCTCGAGTGAGTCGACGGCCGCAGCGTTGTTGTCGGCGTTGGTTCCCCAGATAGCCACCGTCGCACCGGCTCTGCGCAATCCGCGCGCCATGCCGAGGCCGATGCCGCTGTTCCCACCGGTCACCAGAGCAACGTGTCCGGTCAGGTCATGCCACGGCGTCACGGAATTCCTTTCGTCTTAGATCATGTCCCGCGCGGTGAGCCACCGCATGATCGGCCACCCCGCGAACACCGGCAGCCACACCGTGAGCACTCGGTAGAGCAGCACCGAGGGCACGGCGACGGCGGTGGGAACCCCGAAGGCGGCCAGGCCGCCGATCAGTGCCGCCTCGACCGCACCTACCCCGCCGGGCGTGGGTGCGGCCGCCGCCAGGGTGCCACCGACCATCGTCACCACGGTGACGGTCACGAACGTGGTGCCGCCGCCGAACGCTTCGACGCTTGCCCACAATGCCAGCGCTGCACCCAGAGTTGTTCCCGCACAGCCTAAGACGATGATCGCGAAGCGTTTCGGATCGCGAACCAACTCGATCAACTCACCGCCGACCTCGTTGATCTTCGGCCTGACGGCGGTGTCGAGCCAGTTGCGCAGTTTCGGCACGAAGAGGAATGCGCCTACCGCACCCAGGGCCACCCCGATGATGAGGTACACCAGGGTGAGTTTCGGGACGAAATGTGACAGGTCGGCCGACGCCCCGGCGGCGACGGAGAAAAAGATGAGCAGCGCGACGTGAGTGATCACCTGCACGGCCTGCTGCACCGCCACCGCCGCAGTGGCCCGGACCGTGCCGAGTCCAGCCTTCTGCAGGAAGCGGGTACTCAGTGCCAGGCCGCCCACACCGGCTGGGGTGGTGGTGGCAGCGAAGGTGTTGGCGAACTGCATGATCACCAGGTGCCGAAACGGCACCATGCCCGACGCGCACGCCCACAGTCCGGCCGCCGCGCCGAAATAGGTGAGCGCTGAGACCGCCAGCCCGAGCAGTGCCCACCACCAGTTGGCGCTGCGCAACTCGCTGAAGAAGGCCGGCACCGTGCTGATGAACGGGTAGGCGACGTAGACCAGTGCAACCAGCAGAACAAGTTGGATCACCTGCTTGCGGGTGAACCGGGTGATGGTTTCCGCCTGGATCTGGTCCGCGCCGGTTTGTTTTTTCACCTCGTCGCGCGCCGCGGTCATCAAGGCTCGGGGATCATCGACCGATTTGCGGATCCGCGCCGGAAGGGCCGACTTCGTCAGCCGGCCGGATCCGTCGAGCACGGCCTCGGGGCCCAGGGCGGCGACGGCGGCCCGAACCGACGCCTCGGCACCGAATGTCGCTGTCGTCGTTAGTAGCAGTTGGGCGATGTCGGACTGCAAATGCTCTTCGGTCGCGCCGTACTCGGAGTTGCCGAAACCGCCGAACAGCACGGTGCCGGAGTCATCGACGGTGATCTCCGAGGAGCGCAGGTCCCCGTGGGAGATCTGGTGGCGTTGCAGGACCGCCAGCGACTCCCACACGGTGGGGACCGACCCGGCATCGGCCTTGTCCAGTGGCGTGCCGCGCGGTGGGGTGTGGGAGAACATGGTCCAGCCTCGGTCCAGGCCCGCCACGGTCAGGGTGGCGGTGTTCGCGACGCCGAGGTCGCCGGCCGCGATGGTCATCAGGGCTCGATGTTCGACGGCGCGGTGCATGGATGTCTGCAGGGGAGCGGTCTCGCTGTCTCGTAACACCAGCCAGCGCCAGAATTGGCGTAGCGCCCCGCCGCTGCGCTGGTTGGGTCCGTACAACTCGACGACGGCGCCTCGTCCGGAATCGTCGGTGGCCGCCAACTCCAACGGCCCGCGCCCGGCCGGGCGCACTACGGTCAGGCCGGCGATGATGAAGCCGCGCCGTGACAGAGCCCGGACGGCTCCGTCAAGAGGTACTTCCAATGCCGGTGTCCCGACGACCAGAACGATCAGCGCACCGACGAACCATCCCACCGCCAGTCCGAGCAGCGTGCGCGCCGGTATCACCGCGCTGACCACCAGGTGGATCGGCACGAACGCCAGCAGCAGACCCCACCACCAGCGCCGCCAACGGCCGGGCAGCCACGGCCCCGACACCGTGAGTACCGCGGCCAGCATGGCGATCCAGCGTGGGTCGTCGAGAAACTGCGACAGCATCGTCGACAACCGTTCGGTGAGGTCGAAGTGCCAGCGCGGGGCGGCGATGCCCTCGCCGGTGATCGACAGCGCCAAGACGGCGATCACTCCGGCGGCACCGTAGGCGCCCAGCAGTTTCCACTGCCGACCGGCGATCAGGCCGATCAGGATCACGAACGGCAGCGCGACGATGGCGATGCCGTACGCCAGGTAGACCAGGTTGGACTGGGTGGGAGTGAGCACGCCGATGATCCGGGATACCGACTTTTCCAGGCTTACCCAGTCGCCACGGGTGATGATCGAACTTGTGATCACAATCGCGAGGAACGCCGTTGCCAGCGCCAACCGCACGATGTCGTTGGTGCGTCGTGTCAGCGGTTGCAGCAGGCTGCCGACAACGGTGACCTCGCGCCCGTCGACTCGCACCGCTCGAACCTACCGTCCGGGACCCGAGCGGTAGGTGAGCCGGTCAGCCCGGTGGCGGATCCGGCTCCGGCAACATCGGCTGTCCGAATTCATCCTTGGGCAGCTGGCCGAGCAGCGCGCCGGTGAGATTGCCGGCTTGATACATCTCGTGCAGTCGCCGCAGCATTGCGATCCGACCGGCTCCTGGGATGTCTGCGTTGGGGCCGATGCCGGGGGCGGGGGAGCCCTCGCCCGGGGCGGCCGGCACCAGGTTGAGTGGAACGAGATACTCGTCGGTGAACACCTGAAGGCTCGGTGTCACGGCCTGCTCGGCGGCGCCGGGTACCGACGGGACCAGGTTCTGGCCCAGCACCAGAGCGTTGCCGTAGGTCGCTAGGTCCGGCAGGCCCAGCGGGCCGGCCGGTTCGATTCCGGTTTGGCCCAGCAGGCCGCCGATCGTCGAGATCGGCGGGATCAACCCCATCGGTGCCGGTGGCGCTGGGTCGATTCCTGGCGCCGGTGGCGCTGGATCGATTCCTGGCGCCGGTGGCGCGGGGTCGATTCCTGGCGCCGGGGGCGGGGGCACCGGTAGTGCCTCGGCGGCCAGGCCTGGCTCAACCACCTGCTCGTCGGGCCCATCGGCTATCGCCGGCGTCGCGGGCATCACCGCGAGGGCGACCACCGCGGCCCCGATCGACCACCGTCGCGCTGTCATCGGCCCACCGTAGTCATTACTTGCAGAGTCCGGCGATCTTTTTGTTGGCGTCATCCGCCGACTTCAGCAAATTCGTCAGTTCCGGGTCCTTGTCGGGGACTCCGGCGAGCAGTTTCATCGCGATCGTGTCGAGGGTGCCCGCGAAACTCCGCACTTCGCTCGACAGGTCCGGCTCGGCGTTCGACGGCAGATTGCGCAATAGGTACGCGGAGCCGCCGGACATCGCCAGGCGGGCGTTGGCGGCGATCGCCTCCTGGGCAGCCGGCAGCGCCGCACCCAGATCCGACGGCAGGGTGACGTTGGTGTAGCGGAAGACCGCGGCGCTGACCGTGGAGAAAGCCGCGCAGACCTGTCCTTTGGGGTTGTCGGTGACGCTCATGACCTCCGGTGGCGATGCGATTTCCTCCGGTGGCGATGCTGGCCTGAGTAACCCCCACCCGGCCGCACCGGCGGCGAGCAGGGAAATCGCCAGGGCCAGGGGCGCGATCCACCGCGGTGACCGGTCACGGGACACGACACCCGGGTACCCCTCCACCGACCTCAGAGGATCGATCGTCGGCTCGGACATGGCCCAAATGCTACGCGTAGGCTTGACGGGGAGGTAAACGATGCGGGCCACCCGACTGCAGCAAATCCTGGTTCAAGCGGCATGCTTCGGCACGCTCGCGGTGTCCGGTGCTGTGCTCGCCCCCGTGGCCGGCGCGCAGGGGTGCGCGCCGGGTTTCATCGCCAACCCCTACAACGGTCAGTGCCTCGCGCCGGTCAGCACCCCGGTGATCAACGGCATTCCCTGCGTGCCGAGCAACATCGGCCTCTGCAGTTCGTTCGCGCAGAACCAGCAGCCGCCGCAGCGTCCACAGTCTTCGTTGGGCTGACGTCTTCGTTGGGCTGACGTCTTCCGCTGGGGTTAGGTGCGCGAGAGCGTCCTGGTCAGCAACCGGGTAGCCCAGTTCGGTGACACCTGAGACAGAGCGGCCAGCACTCTGGTCTGTCCGCCCACCGGGTAGTGCACCCGCGACGGCCACTTCCGCTCCGGGTGGGTGGCCTGGTAGATGGCCGCGGCGACGTCCTCGGCGTCGAGGTGCACTCCCAGCGACTTCGTACTGCCGGTCTCGACCCCGTCCACCATGGCGGTTGCGACGAACAGCGGCCACATCGCGATCACCCGGATCCCGTAGCGGCGCCATTCGATCTCCAGGGCCTCGGTGAGTCCCCGCACACCGAACTTGCTCGCCGAGTAGGTGGCGAGTTCGGGCTGGCCGTAGATGGCCGATGCCGAACACAGGTTGACCACCTGGGACCGCGGCGTATTCCGCAGAAACGGAAACGCCGTGTGCATGCCCGCCAGCGTTCCGTAGACGTTGATGTCGATGATTTTGCGCTGGGTCGCCAGCGGAATCTCCTCGAACCGTCCGCTGCTGAGCACGCCGGCGTTGTTGACCAGAATGTCCAGCCGTCGTGAGCTTCCGGTGAACGCCTCGAGTTCTCGGGCCCAGGCGGCGGCGTCGGTGACGTCGAGCGTCCCGGTCACCACCTCGGCACCACCGATCTCGTCGCGAAGCGTCTGCAGTCCGGCGCTGTCAATGTCGTAGGCGCCGACCCGATAACCATGCCGCGCGAACGTCAACGCGATGGCGCGGCCAATCCCGGCGGCGGCCCCGGTGATGAAAACTGAGGGTGGTTCCATCCGACCAACCTAATCCCGGCTCACCATCGGTGCGCCCGGCCCTGTGCTCGGTACCAGTCGATCAGCCCGGGGTTGTCGATCGCGCGCGGGTCCAGGGATACGTCCCCGTGGCCAGCCATGATCGCGGTGAGGGGCACCTCGAGTTTCTTGCCGGTGCGGGTGTGCGGGATGCCGGGGGCGGCGATGACGTCGTCGGGCACGTGGCGTGGCGAGAGCCGGGTGCGGATCCGGGTGCGGATGGACTCGACCAGCGTGTCATCGAGATCAGTGCCCGCGGCCAGGGTCACGAACATCGGCATCCAGTAGGCGCCGCCGGGGCCGTCGATTCCCAGCACGATGGACTCCGTCACGACGTCGATCGCCTCGACCACCTCGTAGATGTCCGCTGAGCCCATCCGGATGCCGTGCCGGTTGAGAGTGGCGTCGCTGCGACCGTGGACCACGACCGAACCGCGATCGGTCACGGTCACCCAGTCGCCGTGACGCCACACTCCCGGAGCCGGGCCGTCGGCCCAGTGGTGATCGAAATAGGCTGCGCGGTAACGGGATCCATCCGGGTCGTTGGCGAATGCCACCGGCATGGAGGGCATCGGCGCGGTGATCACCATCTCGCCCACCTCGCCGGTCAGCGCCCGGCGCTGCGGCGACCAACTGTGCAGGGCGACGCCCAGATAGCGGGTCGCCAGTTCGCCCGGGGCGGCCGGGACGCCGGCGGTCCCCCCGGCGAACGCAGTCACCACGTCCGTCCCCCCGCTGATCGAGGACACCTCGATATCGCCGCCGACTTCGGCCTTGACCCACTCGAACAGATCGCCCGGCAGCGGTGAGCCCGTGCTTCCCAGGGTCCGTAACCGGCTCAGGTCATGGCTGACGCCGGGGTGAAGACCTGCCTTGCGAGAGGCCAGCAGGTGACCCGGGCTGGTTCCGAAGTAGGTGACCCGCTCCGATTCGAGGAGCGCCCAGAGCCGATCGGTGTCGGGAAACATCGGATGCCCGCTGTAACAGATCACCCGCGCACCGCACAGCAGTCCCGCGATCCGGAAGTTCCACATCATCCAACTCAGCGCGGTCTGCCAGAAGAACACGTCATCCGCGCCGAGATTGGCGTGCAGCGCGGCGGCCTTGAGGTGTTCGAGAACCACGCCGCCGTGGCCGTGCACGATTCCCTTGGGTGCGCCGGTGGTACCGGAGGTGAACAACACCCACAGCGGGTGATCGAAGGCCACCGGCGTGACATCGACGGCCCGCGGGTCGGCGACGAGGCCGCGATAGCGCTCACCGTCGATGAGCAGCAGGTGCGGTTCGCCCGGCAGCAGTCTCATGAGTTCGACGGTGTCCGACCGCTTGTCGATCCAGTGCCCGTTGAACTGGTAACCGTCGCAGCTGAACACGACCTTCGGCGCCAGTTGGCCTAGGCGGGTCGCCGCGCCCTGGGGCGCGTAGTCCTGACCGCAGCCGGACCACACCGCTCCGAGGGCGGCGGTGGCCAGGAACGCCACCATCGCGTCGGCCACGTCGGGCAGGTAGGCGCCGACGTGGTCACCCGGGCCCACCCCCAGTCTGCGCAACTCGGCGGCGACTGCACCGATTCGACCAGGCAACTCCGGCCAGTCGATCTGGGTTCGGTCACCGGCCTCGTCGATGCCGATGATGGCCGGACCGGTGCGGTCGCGGTGCCGCAGCACGGACTCGACGTAGTTGAGGGTGACGCCGGGAAACCATCGGGCACCGGGCATCGTCGGCTCGGCGAGCACGCCCGCGTCGCCGTCGGAGGGCCCGGTGTCGGAGTGAATGTCGAAGTAGTTCCACACCGCTCGCCAGAACCGCGCCGGGTGGTCCACCGACCACTGCCACAGCGTGGCGTAATCACGGGGTGCGGCAACGGCGTCGGCGAACCGGTGCCACTGCGGGGCGGCGTCTTCGTTTACTTCGCTGGCGCTCACGCGGAACTATCGGCGCTCAGACGAACTCGACGTCGGACATCTTGATCTGATCGCCGTCGCGTTCCAGAGTCAGGAGCACCCGCCACACCTGCGGTTGCTGTTGCTCCTTGGGGGCTTGTCTGCCTTCGCGTCGCGACGTCGCCGACACCATAACGACGGCGAACTCGTCGGTCATCGAATCCAGTTCCACTGCCGCATCGTTGATCGTCGCCGTGGTGACGATCTTCTCGTCCTGCAGAGCTTTGACGAACTCGTCGGCGGTTTCGTCGAAGTTGGCCCGGAACTTCCCGGTGGAGTTGTCCAGCACGCGTTGCACGCTCTCCTGTGCCCGGGTGTAGTCCATCGACATCAGGTTGATCACGTCCTGGCGTGCCGCCGCAGTGAACTCGGCGGCGCGACGGCGCATGTCGGCGGCCGTCTGGTGCTGCCAGACCATGTATCCGGTTGCGCCCAGCAAGCCCGCCGTCAGCAGTGTCGTGACGGCGACGGTGACCGTTCGCAGCAGTCCGCCCGGGGGCGGGGCCGGTGGCATCGGCGGCGCCGGCGTGGCCGGGATGTCGCTGGCCGGTTCGTCGGCGACGTCGGTGGCGTCGAGTTGGCGGCGTAACTCCGCGGCCCGGGCGTGTGCGGCGTCGGCGCGGGCCTCGGCGGCCAGGGCTTCTGCCTCGGCTTCCCGGGCGAGTTCGTCGCCGGTTCCCAACGGGTCAGGACCATTGGTCGGCAAGAGACCTCCTCATCGGCCGGATCTTCGGGCCGGACTGGTGCTGATATGCGACAGTAAGCGTGTGCGAATGACCGTAGCCGCTGTCGCCCTGCTGATGGTCGGCGGATTGCTCACGCCGGCCGCGGCCCAGGCCGCGGAGTGCAACGACCCGTTCTGCACGCCCGGGATCAAGGGCGGGGTGGCACTGGGGGCGCAGTGCGGTGACACCGGCTACTACGTTTTTGGAACTACTTTTTGGGGTCGGCTGGTGTTCTGCGGATCCCCTCGGCGCTACGAACCGCGCTACTGGCTCTCCCCACCCATGATGGGCGTGCGGGAACTCAACTCCAGTTGCTCGGCGAATGAGAACGCTGTCGCCCAAGCCCCAGACGGACTGTTTTTGACCTGCGCGTTTGAGAACAATCAGGCGATCTGGGTTCGCGGCGACGCCTGATCACCACTGCCGAAGCGAGCACAGCGCGCCCTTGGGGCCGGAGTTCGTGCTGACCACCGTGCCGTCGACGGCCAGGGTGCAGTGGAAATTCGGTGGGTTCGGGGACCGTTCGCTGGTAGCCAGCACCATCGCCCAGTACTGCGGATTGGCCAGTCGGACGTTGAGAACCCACGGTTTATCGGGTCCCAGGTCGGCTTCGACGTTGGGGCTGAACAGGTACGGATTGTGGCTGTAGTCGGCGAAGTTCGCAGGTTCGAAGTCGCGGTAGTAGATCTCGGCGAAGAACGGCGTCTCCGTGTAAACGGTGTAGGTGACGTCGTGGAGCACCGGATCCTCGGCCGCGGCCGGGGTCGCCCCGACAAGCCCGGCGGCGACGACCGCCAGTGGCACGCCGAACCGACTCCGCCGCATCCGACTCCGCCGCATCCGACTCGATTGCATGATGTGAGAGTTTGGCACGACACCTGCGACCGGGACGTGTGTTTGGGCCGTCTAAGATCGTTTTCTTCGGCGTCCGGGAAGGTTTATCGGCTGTGACCTCTGAACGTCCGGACGTCGATGTACCCGCCCGGGTGGCGGACGTGATCGTCGAACTCGCCGAGGCCGAGGCCGCCGAGGCCGATGCTCGCGCCGAGGCGGCCGTCGCCAAGGCCAGGGCCGTCCGATTGCGAGGTCGCAGCGGCGAAGACGCTGGGGAATCCGCCCGGGAAATCCGGCCCCCTCGTGGGCTGTCCCGGTGGCGCGCGGTGGCGTTGGCAGCCGCCGCCGTGGTGATCGGCGCGCTCCTGGCGCTGACCGGCCTCATGGTGGTCAAGCACAACGAGGCCGCCGCGAATCGCGCCCAGGACCGGGAATTCCTCGAGGCTGCCAGCGAGGGCATCGTGGCGTTGCTCTCCATCGACCATGGCCGAGCCGAGGCCGATGTGCAGCGAATCCTTGACCTGTCCATCGGTGCGTTCCGTGACGATTTCGCCAGCCGCGCAGGCGATTTCATCACGACGGCACAAAAAGGGAAGGCCGTCACCAAGGGTGCCGTCACCGCCGCCGCGCTGGAATCAGCCGGTGACGACAATGCCGTGGTTCTGGTGGCAGCGACCTCTCAAGTGACCAACGTCAGCGGCGCCCGAGACGACCCCCGGCCATGGCGGATGAGTGTGACCGTGAGCCGTGACGAGGACCAGTGGAAGATGTCAAATGTGGAGTTTGTCCCGTGAGTACCAGCGAGCACCCCGAGGCGGTCCTCGACGAGACGGCGGCTGATGCTGCCGTCTCCGATTTCGAGGCCTCCGATTTCGAGGCCTCCGATGTTGAGGCCTCCGATGTTGAGGTCACCGATGTTGAGGCCCCCGAGCCTCCACCGGGACCGTCCGGGCGCCGCTGGCGACTCTCGGTCGTGCTGCCGGCCGCGCTGCTCGCGGCCGCGGCGATTGCCGCGGCTTCGGTTTTCTGGTTCTTGTTCCGGCCCGACCAGTTGACGAACGTTGACGCCCAGCAGCAGGTGATCGCCGCCGCCAAGGAGGGCACCGAGGCGGTGCTCTCGTACTCCCCGGAGAACCTCGACCAGAGCCTGGCCACCGCCAAATCGCACTTGACCGGCGGTTTCCTCGACGAGTACAGCACGTTTACCGACGATGTGGTCCGGCCTGCGGTCTCCCAGCGGGGCGTGAAAACCGAGGCGAACGTCGCCCGGGCGGCGGTTTCCCAGATGGATCCGGGGCGAGCGCAAGTGCTTGTCTTCGTCAATCAGGTGACCACCAGTAGGGAGCGGCCGTCACCCGCGCTAGCCACCAGCAGCGTCATGGTGACCATGGTTCGCAGCGACGGCCGCTGGCTGATCTCTGAATTCAAACCCGTCTAGGTTCGCTGAACCGGCAGGAGGAGGCCCGTGAGCGGGGTTATCGTGACCGGCGCCGCCTCCGGTATCGGCCGCGCCTGCTCCGAGGCGCTGGTCGAGGCGGGCCGCCGGGTCGCGCTGTGGGACATCGCGCCCGATGTGGCGCAGGTGGCCGACGCGCTGGGCATGCCGCACGCGGTAGTCGACGTCTGCGACGCCGAAGCGATGGCAGCAACCGTCCGTGACGCAGTAGCCGCACTTGATGGGGTCGACGGACTGGTGCACGCTGCCGGCCGGGTGATTCCCGAACCGGTGGGCACCTACACCGAGGAGTCTTGGGACGCCGTGCTGGACGTCAACCTGCGGGCTCAGGCGATGCTCGTGCAACTGCTGCTCCCGCACCTGCGGCAGGCCGCTGCGGCCGGCGCGGGACCTGCCGTCGTCGGAATCTCAAGCATCGAGGGTTTGACCGCAAACCCCTTTATTCCGGCCTACTGCGCATCCAAGGCCGGCCTGTTGGGTTTGACCAGGTCAATGGCCGCGCAACTTGGGCCCGAAGGAATCCGGGTGAACGCGGTCTGCCCAGGCTTTATCCGTACCCCGATGCTGCAGGTGGCGATTGACATCGACGAGGTTCGGCAGGGTTTCGAGCAGGCGGCGCCTCTGGGTCGGCTGGGCCGACCGACAGAAGTGGCGGCCGCGGTGGCCTTCCTGATGTCGTCCGGCGCGTCGTTCATCACCGGCGCGCATCTCGTTGTCGACGGGGGAGTGACCAGCAGGCACGCGTGAGGACCCGTTCGGATGAGGGACTTACGTCTCTGGTGC
>CAIWCQ010000266.1 GCA_903911165.1 uncultured Actinomycetes bacterium
CCACCCTGCTGTCCTGTCTCGGCGGGATTCTGCGCCCGACGGCCGGCCGCATCGAGTTCGGCGACATCGACCTCACCGCCCTCGATGCGAACGCGCTGTCCGACTACCGGCGCAACACGGTCGGGATCGTGTTTCAGGCCTTCAACCTGGTACCCAGCCTGACCGCTCTAGAAAACGTGATGGTGCCGTTGCGCGCCGCCAAAGTTCCGAAAAAGCAGGCTCACGAGCGGGCCGAGGAACTACTGACCCGCGTCGGCCTGGCACACCGGATGTCGCACCGGCCCGGTGACCTCAGCGGCGGACAACAGCAGCGAGTTGCGGTCGCCCGGGCAATCGCGCTGGACCCACCGCTGCTGATCGCCGACGAACCCACCGCGCACCTGGACTACATCCAGGTCGAGGAGGTGCTCACGCTGATTCGCGACCTCGCTTCTGGCGAACGGGTGGTGGTGGTGGCCACCCACGACACCCGGATGCTCCCCCTGGCCGACCGCGTGGTGGAACTGGTACCGCATACCGACGCCGACGAGCACGGACCCGAGACCGTCACCCTCAAAGCCGGCGAGACGCTCTTCGAACAGGGCACGATGGGGGACTTGATCTACCTGGTGTCTACCGGCGAGGTCGAACTGATCCGGGAACTGGCGGGCGGCGGTGAGGAAGTTCTCAAGGTCGCCGGCGCAGACGACTACTTCGGCGAGATGGGTCCACTGTTCGCCCTGCCCCGGTCGGCAACTGCGCGGGCCCGCACCGACACCACGGTCGTCGGGTACTCGGTGCAGAGTTTCCGGGAGTTGTTGGGCAGCATAGGATCTCGAGACCTTATCGAGCACAAGCCCTTACGCCGCGAAGACTGACACTTCAGTCGGGTGGCACCAGGCTGAGCAGAAGATCCGGTTCGATCTGTTCAACGCCGTCGAAACGCCAGCGCAGTGCGTGCGCGATGCCGGTGACACCGATGTCATCCACCGTGCCGAACGGCCCGCCCAACAGGACCGGTGCCACGTAGGCCAGGATGCGGTCGATGACACCGGCCCGCAGAAACGCCCCGGCGAGGGTCGCCCCGCCTTCCACCAGGACATCGGTGCGATCCGACAGTGCCCGAATCACCTCGGCCGGGTCGCGAGTGCGCAACGTCATGGTGGGCGCATCGTCGCTGAAGACATTAGAGTCGGGCGGCACCTCACGTCCGCCGACCACCACCCGAAGCGGCTGCCGGGGCGCGAGAGTGCCGTCGGGAAATCGAGCGGTCAGACTCGGGTTGTCGGCGAACACCGTGCCGGTGCCCACCACGATGGCGTCGGCGGCCGCGCGGCGACGATGCACATCGGCACGGGCGGCTGCGCCGGTGATCCACTGCGAGGACCCGTCGGCTGCGGCACTCCGGCCGTCAATGCTCGCGGCGAATTTCCAGGTGACATGCGGCAGGCCGGTGCGCTGCCTGTGCAGCCACTCGCGCAGGGTGCCGCCGGCGACCTCATCGGCGCACACCCCGGCAGTCACCGCCACGCCGGCGTCGTGCAGGCGTGCCGCACCACCGGCGGCGTCGGGGTTCGGGTCAGCGACGGCATAGGCGACCGCCGCGATGCCGGCGTCGAGCAGGGCCTCGACACAGGGCGGGGTGCGGCCGTGATGGTTGCACGGCTCCAGTGTCACCACTGCGATGCCGCCGGCCGCGCGCTCCCCCGCGGCCCGCAGGGCAACAACCTCGGCATGCGGACCACCCGCCGGTTCGGTGGCGCCTACCCCGACAATCTCCCCGTGCGCGCTCACGATCACCGCTCCCACGGGAGGATTCGGATAGGTGGATCCCTTCACCCGCTGGGCCTGTTCGATCGCCTGGCTCATCGCGGCGACGACCTGCGCGGGCGCGGTCACAGAACCAGATGCGGCGACGCGTTGCCAGCCTGGTGGCGCAACGCCTCGACGGCCACGGCCGGGTCGGCCGCACCGTAGACCGCTGAACCCGCAACGAAGCAGTCAACCCCAGCTTCGGCGGCCTGCTCGATGGTGTCGGCATTGATGCCGCCGTCGATCTCGATCAGGATTGTCAACTCGCCGGAGTCGACCAACCGGCGCACGGCCGCGACCTTGGTCAGCACCTCGGGGATGAAACTCTGACCGCCGAATCCCGGTTCGACCGACATGATCAGCAAGGTGTCGAAGTTCCGCAGGATCTCCAGGTACGGCTCAATCGGCGTGCCGGGCTTGACCGACAACCCCGCCTTGGCACCAGCAGCACGGATGTCGCGCGCCACCGCGACCGGATCGTCGGTCGCCTCGGCGTGAAAGGTCACGTTGTAAGCGCCGGCCTCGGCGTAACCCGGCGCCCACCGGCCCGGATCGGTAATCATCAGATGGCAGTCCATCGGGATGTCGGTCGCCTTGAGCAGGCTCTGGACCACGGGCAGTCCGAGGGTGAGATTCGGCACGAAGTGCGCATCCATCACATCGACGTGCAACCAGTCGGCGCCCTCGACAGCCGCAGCCGCTCTGGCCAGCCAGGCGAAGTCGGCGGACAGGATCGACGGCGCAATCATCGGCCGGGTCGGTGTTGCCATAGCTGTCACTGTAGGGCGTGCGACTCAGGCATCTTTGCGCAACGCCGCGGCGAACATCGCGTCGGTCCCGTGCCGGTGCGGCCACAGTTGCACGCACGGCCCGGCGCCGAGGTTGTCGACGGGCGCAAAAAGGGGGCGGGCATCCAGGGCGGTCACCGGATAGCGGCGCAGCGCATCGGAGACAACGCCCACGGTCTCCACCAGATGCGGCGAACACGTCGCGTAGAGCACGACACCGCCCGGTCGGGTCAGGTCGATCGCCGCCGCCAGCAGTCCACGCTGCAGCGTGGCGAGTACCGGAACATCAGCCGGAGTGCGCCGCCACCGGGCTTCCGGGCGCCGCCGCAATGCACCGAGGCCGGTGCAGGGCGCGTCAACGAGTACGCGGTCGAATCCGCCGGGTGGCAGCGAGGTCTCGCGGCCGTCGACGCGCAGGACTTCCACCGACAGTCCGCGGGTGTTGTGTTCGACCAGCTCGGCCCGTCGGGGGTTGGGTTCGATCGCCGTCACGGTCGCACCCTGCTGCGCGGCAATCGCCGCGATCAGAGCGGTTTTACCGCCGGGGCCGGAGCAAAGGTCAAGCCAGCGTCCGCCGTCGGGACCGGTCACTGGCGCGAGGGTCAGTGCCCGCGCCACCAACTGGCTGCCCTCGTCCTGAACCAGTGCCATACCGTCCCGGATCGCAGTCAGCCCACCGGGATCACCGCCGCCGAGGTAGACCGCGTAGGGCGAATAGCGACCGACCTCACCGCCGACGGCCGCAGCAAGCTCCGCAGCGCTGATCGCACCGGGCCTGGCAGCGAGATGAACCGCCGGTCGCGCATCGTCGGCGGCCAACGCCGCGTCGAGTTCGCCGGCATCGGCGCCGAGGGCGTCGGTGAAAGCCTGCGCGATCCAGCGCGGATGGGCATGGGTGAAGGCGGCATGCCCGACGGGATCGGTGTCGGCGGCCGGCGCCAGTTCAGCCAACCACGACTGCTCGTCGCGCTTGGAGATGGTGCGCAGCACACCGTTGACGAAACCTGCTCGGACCGAGTCGAATTCGAGTCCGGCCTGCTCCACCGTGGTCGACACCGCGGCGTGCGTGGCAACGTTGGTGCGCAACAGTTGATAGGCACCCAGTCGCAGCAGGTCCAGCAATACCGAGTCGATCTGATCGATCGGCCGGCTGGCCGCCGCGGCGATCACAGCGTCGAGTGTGCCGCGGGAACGGCAGGTGCCGTAGGTCAGTTCGGTGGCGAAGGCCGCGTCCCGACCGGTGATCCCTCGTTCGGAGAGCAGCGCTGGCAGCGCCAGGTTGGCGTAGGCATCGCGCTCGGACACCGCGCGCAGCACGTCGAATGCCGCACGGCGGGCGGGGTCCAACTGTGCTCGCCGCGGCCGCCTGCCGCTGCGATCACCCGGTTGTTGGGTCACGACGTCCGGACTGCGGAATCGAGACGAGCACCACGCGCCCAGTCTGCCGCCGCCATCGGTTTTTTCCCGGGTGGTTGGATCTGACCGAGTTGAACCGGAACCGATCCGGTCCCGATCAGTACCCGTGTCCTCTCAGCCACGATCACGCCGGGTTCGGGCGCATTACCGGATTCCTCGACGCTGACCGGACCGACTTTGATTCGCATATCCCCGATCATCGTCCAGGCGCCCGGATTCGGCGTCATCGCCCGGATACGACGCTCGATGACGTGCGCCGGCAGATCCCAGCGGATCCGGGCCTCGTCCACCGAGACCTTCGGTGCCACGCTGACACCCTCACCGGACTGTGGCACCGGCGTCACCGACCCGTCGGCAATCCCGTCCAGGGTGGCTTCCAACAGCGCCGCGCCCGAGAGGGCCAGTCGATCCAACAGCTCCCCCGCAGTATCGTCGGCGCGGATGGTCTCGGTCACGATCCCGTACACCGGACCCGAATCCAGTGCGGGTTGGATCCTGAATGTTGTTGCGCCGGTGACGGAATCACCCGCGGCAATGGCTGCCTGTACCGGGGCGGCCCCACGCCAGGCCGGCAACAGTGAGAAGTGCAGATTGACCCATCCACTCGCTGGCACCGCGAGCATCTGGGCACTAAGCAGTGCTCCGTAGGCGACGACGGCACAGCAGTCCGGGGCGAGGTCGGTCATCTCGGCGACGAACTCCGAGGAGTTCGGCTTCTCCGGTTTCAGCACCGGGATGCCGGCTTCACAGGCGAGCTGTGCCACCGGAGATGGTGCCGGTTTCCCGCGCCGGCCTGCCACGGCGTCCGGTCGGGTCAGGACGGCGACGACCTCATGATGGGGCGAGTCGATCAGTCGCCGCAACGACGGGAGTGCCGGCGCCGGAGTGCCGGCGAAGAGAATGCGCATTCAGACCTTCGGTACCTGATAGAACTCCCGCTCCGGCACCCCCGCTATGCCCGCGACGAACATCCACGGGATGGTGGTCCGCAACCGGTTGACGGTGGCCGCGGAATCGTTGTAGTACTGCCGGGCGAAGGCGAGTTTATCTTCGGTGTCGGCGAGGTTCTGCTGCAGGTTCAGGAAGTTATTCGTCGAACTCAACTGCGGGTAGCTCTGGCCCAGTGCCAGCACCTGTCCGACGGCGGTGTCGAACTGTCCTTCCGCTGTGCTGCGCTGCATCACGGACTTACCTGAGGTGGCGGCGGTCAGCGCGGTTTGCGCATCCGCAATGCGCCCCAGAACCGCCTTCTCGTGGGCCGCGAAACCGCTCACGGTGCCAACCAGACTCGGGATCAAGGCTGCACGCCGGGTGAGTTGTACGTCGATTCCGCCGAGTGCCTCGTCGACCTGCACGTCGGCGGCCCGGAGTTTGTTGTAGCCGAGCACGAATCCGACCAGCACCACCACCGCGATCACCAACGCCAGAATCAGCACGAATGTCACCATGAACCGCCTCCTCCACCACCTCCGCCGCCACCACCGCCGCCGCCACCGCCACCACCGCCACCGCTGGATGACGATGACTGCGACGCGGTGTAAGCGCCGATCGACGATGACAGTGCCGACTCGAAGCTGTCGAAACCAGTATCCCCCGACGCCGACGAGCTCCTGCCGGTACCCGACGACGTCTGGTACCAGCCGGGCTGTGGGGGTACCTGCCCGGTGGCTGCCTGGTACTTCGCCGCCCACAACGCGGCGGTACCGCTGGCGATCGCGAACGGGATGTAGGCGGTGTAGAGATCCCGGCGGGCAGAGAAGTCGAAGCGCGACTCTGCGGAATCGGTGGCCAGCATGCGGTGGAAACCGCCGACCTCCGACCAGAGCTGGCGGCCGGTCGCGGTGCGACGAAGTCCGATTCCGGGAGTCCACACCCGCGTCGAAAGCAGGAAGAAAACCGCAAAAGGCAATCCCCACAACGTGATCGGGAACAACACCCTCATGAATCCCACGACCGTCAGCGCCAGTGCCGCAATATTTGCGACCCGAAGCCATAACTCCGAGGGATGTTTGGCAATCAGGCCCTCCCCGAGTGCCCACTGTTTCGCCGCGGATGTCATGGCTTCCTTGGCGGCGGTGAGCCTACGGCCGGCGGCGACACCTCCGTTGGCGTGGAAGGTCGATCCGTGAATTTCCAGCCCCAGCGCTGAGCTGACGGCGCCGCTGACCGGATCCACGTCGGCCCACGCGCCGACATCACCGACACCGTGTACCGTCCACTTCTTCTTGCCGTCCTGATCCAGCGACAGCAGCCCGCGGTCCGCCAGGTAGAGCAGGGTGGCGGTCAGGCCCTCCTCCGGCACTTGTTCGGTGCGGATGTACTCGCACTGCACTGGCCCGAGGCCCTGCGGCGGGGCGTAGTGCAGCGGGAATCCCGGTGACGGTTCCACGGTTGTCCGCCACCAGAGGAACGCCCCGAGTCCGGCCGCGGCGGTAAGCCCGGCGAGCCACACCACCACCGGCACCGATCGGCCCAGCACCGGATCCCACCGCACGGACCACGGCACCTCAGCCCGCGGCGGAGTCGGCAGATCGACACCCGCCCGCAGGGTGACCGGCGTGCGCGGCGGCAGGTCAATGGCTGACAGGGTTACCGCGTTTCCGGCAATGGTCAGTCCGTCGCAACCGCGGCCCAGACCCGCACCCACCGAGCACTGCGCTCCGGTCACCCGTGCCGGCAGCGACACCGAGATTTGGGCCCGGTCGATCTGGTTGCTCCAACCCGGGGCGACGACGTTCCAGAACAACACCGAGGGTGCTGATGGATCACCGACCGAGGAGGCGAAGTCCTCCGCTGCGCCGGTGCCACCCGGATCAAGAGCCCCGGGGACCCGGTAGCGGATGCGGTAGACATGCGTTCCCGGCGGCACGTAACTGTTTGGATCACCGATTTTGGCCACCCGGAACCGATCGTAGGACTGCCAGAGCAACTCGTAGGGAACCGGCTGGCCGTCGAGAGAGACTTCGTCGATCTCGGGGATCTGTCGAAGGTGAGAGTTGTTGCGATTAGAGATATCCCAGAACCGGAAAATGCCGTGTCGGCCACCCGGGAACTCGGCCGTGATGATCTCATCGGCCCACATCAGACCATCGCTGTCCACGGCGAAGTCGGCGCGCACGTCGGAGAAGACGACCGGATCGGAGGTGGCACCACCACCGGAGGGCACGCCGTCGAACACGACCGGCCACAGCAGCCCCAGTCCCAGGAACAGCAGCAGAACCA